>NZ_JBHTLD010000299.1:0-4454 GCF_042678745.1 Pontibacter rugosus
GTTATACTACCATTGACAAGCAATAAGTACGTGTATACCTAGTATATGTTAACCTTAATTAATATTATATAGCAATAAAACATTAATCACTAGCACAAGCTGCTCATAAGCAAATCCTTCTCTCCACTCAAATATCTATCTCCACCCTCTGCACTGCTGCACAGGCTACCTAACCAAGACCATTTTGCGGCTCAACGACTTTTTGCTGGTAATGACATTCAGCAGGTATATACCAGCTCTTAAGTTTGAATCAACAGGCATTTTAAAGTTTAACATGCCATATGCATCAACAACAGCTTTATCTTGCTGTATGGCTTTACCTCCTATTTCAAACATTCTTATAACAACTTCCTCCTCAGGCAGCAGATTGGTAACTTGTATAGTCACGTCTCCTTCCACTATGGGATTAGGGTACACTATAAAAGAAGAGGCACTGAGCGTTTGGTTATTTACTTGTATGATGTTAGAGTAGGTATAGTTACCATCCGTTTTATTAATTCTGAGCCTGTAGTAAGAAACGCCTTTCAATGCTGTGACATCGGTGAAGGAATAATGGACTCTGTCCTGTGTTGTACCGGAAGCGGCTACTGTGCCTATGGCTATAAAATCTTCCGCGTTCACTGATCTTGCAATGATGAAATCCTTGCAGTTTACTTCTGCGATTGTTTCCCAATCGAGTAATACGCTACCTCCCTTGGCTCTGCCTTCAAACAGGAGCAACTCCGTTAGCGCTGCGCGAATGTTTTGGTAACGCTCTGCTATGTCTTCAGCTGTGAGGGCTGTTCCAAATAATTTAATTTCGTCCAGGTCGCCTTCGTAGTGGTAGCCATTATCTCTATCAAGATAACCTATGTTAACCGGAGCGTTGCTTGAGAAGCCATACGTATAAGCTATAGTTTTCTGGTCGAGCAATTCGCCATCCACATACAGCTTGGTGGTATTACTGTAGCCTTCTCTTACAGCCACAAGCTGGTGCCAAGCCCCATCATTCAGCTTACTGCCCTGGCCGCCAACTGCAGCTCCTTGAAAATTGATATCGAAAAGCTCAAAAACTCCGTTGCCTTCCCCATCCAACCCCACCCACCAGTGCAGGTAAGAGTCTACTCCTTTGCCGTACCTCCCGATCAATACCAGGTTTCCAGCAGTGCTGGCTGCAGTTTTCATCCACACTTCTATCGAGAAAGATGATGTCGGGTTCCAGTTGAAGTTTTTGCTATCCGGCACATTGATACCATCGTCTTTGCCGTCGAACCTCTGCCCGCCAGATGATACACCATAAGAAGGCACAGGCTTTGTTGCTTCTGTTGCCTCGCCAGAAGAAGGCGTGTAATAGTCTTTATAAGTATGACCAACAATTTCGTGCAGCATCCAGTGATGTATAATTGAGGATGTTTCGCCTAAGCCTTTCTTCACGTTGATACTGTATGTCTGCTCATTACTGCCCAAAGCATTAGAGGCTTTCACTGTTACGCTTACCTCACCTTCAGAAGCAGGTTTCCAGGCCACCTCTCCTGTCTCAGCATCTATCACCATGCCTGTGGGCCCAGTTACTAAAGTATAGGTTGGAAGCGGAGTACCTGTAGCTGTCACTTTATAAGTATAGTCTCGCCCTACCGTGGCATAGGTTACAGGATCTGTGGTGATAACAGGTGCTATTTGTTCCGGACCGCAATACTGACCTGCTCCATTGTTGTAGCGCGCCAGCATTTCTTCTTTCTGTAAGGCACGGTTGTACACGATCAGGTCATCTAACACGCCTTTGAAACGATAGCGATTGTCCAGGTCTAGCCAGCCTATAGTAACAGGGCTAATGCTTTCAAAGCTGGTTTTATAGTTATGCTGATGGTTTTCAACGGCAAAGCCATCAACATAAAAGGTAGTGAGGGTGGAGTTACCATCACGCACACCAGCTAAATGATGCCATTTCCCATCGTTGATTTTCTTTTTTCCTTCTCCCATTAAAAAGCCATTTCCACTCCTATCTCTGAATTGAAAGAGAGCATAACCATCTTTGTTCATCCCGATCCACCAATGCAATTGAGAATCTGCCCCCTCACGGCCTATCATCACTGTGTTGCCGTTCGGCCTGTCGGTGGTTTTCACCCAAAATTCAATGGTGATGCTACCGTTTATGGATAAATCAAAATTTGTAGAGTTCTGAAGAATCATTTCGTCGTCGCCTGAAAAAGCTAACGCACCGGCAAACTTTCCTTCTGTGCGCTCCGGGCAGGAAGTACAGGTAATATCTTCGTCACTTTTGTAGTCTTCGTAGGGAGAGCCTGCGGTTTCTTCAAACCCAAAGTAATGCACTACCCCAGATGGACAATCGGAGATATCCTGTGCTATAGCAGCAGGAAGCGGTTGAATCATGAGCAGCAATAGAAAAATGCAGCTTGCCCAAAGCTTACACAATGTGCTTCGTGTAAGGCTGTTATTTGGAGAGTAGATATATGTCATGTGCTCGGTTCTATTGAAACTGAACCTTTTGTAGGGTTCTATATAGTATGAGCAGGTGCGTTAGCCATTTCAGGTTAAAAATTGCACAGGAATTTTGATTTTCCGGCAAGCGCTTCTACCAGTACTAGTACATATAGTACGCCAATTATATAGCTAAGTTTGGTTAAAAGCGGATATACCTTTTAGAAATTACTTAATTATGAATTTCAGTTTTTGAACGCTGCCAGAAGATGCAAGCTGAACGATGTACAGGCCCTTTGAGAGAGATGTTGGCCATTGCGCACTAGTATGTAAATTGCCGGATGAAGCAGCGCTTGCTTCCTGCTTAAATAGCTCACGGCCAAAGGCATCAAACAAACGCATAGTAACAGGTGTACCCGGAGCAAAGCCTGTTGCAAAAATTCTGATTGCTTCTGAGCCACTAGTGGGGTTAGGATAGACGTACGCTACAGACGACTCTGCCGCATGTTGAAGACTTACACTCACCACCTTAGAGTAGGTAAAGGTACCATCCGTATCCACTTGCCTAAGGCGGTAGTATACTTCTCCTGTTGGAGCACTTGCATCGTGGTAAGTATAACGAAGCAGGTGGTTGCTGTTGCCGGCTCCTGCTACTTTTCCGATGGCTTTAAATGGCTGCCCCTCCTGCATGCGTTCTACTTCAAAACGGTCATTCTCTTCTTCAGACGCTGTACTCCAGTTTAGAATCACCTCGCCTGATGAGGCGGCAGAAGCATTGAAAGAAGCTATCTCTACTGGTAGCACTGCATTTGGAGCTAGTAAGGGCGAAATCGCATCAAACCATACTTGGGCCATTTTAGCGTAGCCACCTCCAGTAAGGTGTAGTTGGTCCAAAAAGTCCCCTCCTTCATTATGATTTTTATAGATAATGTTTGCATCACTCTCCATGTTTACGAGCTCTATTCTATCACCTGCCAGTAATCTGGTTTTATAGAGCTTTTCTAGCTGCAGATTAAATTTAGGAGTTTTTTCAATGTCGACTTTATTCTTTATTACGCCACCCTCTCCCGTAATAGGTGCTTGATTTATAATTTGTGCTAAAACAACAGTAACCTCAAGCCCAGAACTTAGTTCGTACTCATCTATTTCAGTTAGTATTCTGTTTATATCATCTGAAGCGCCGTCGGAATCATCTACCGAATTGGTGCCTATATGAAGCAAAATCAAATCAGGACTATATTGCTCCAGATAAGGGTAAGGGTATACTCTCTTGTCTGTCTCAGAGTTATACCACATAAAAAAACCCTGCTCAAGAATACTTGCCCAATCCTCGTCTCTCGCACCGCCTATACCTGCATGATGGATATAGTTATCATTGTTGTTGAAGACCACTTCACCTGTGGTTTCACTTCCTACATACTTGAATTTTCTTTCAGCCTCCAAAAGCCTGTCATATAAAGCCTTCCTATAGGCTATTTGGCTGCCTCTGGGAGTTTGATCATTAGAGCTATTTCCTTGCGTGTTAGAATCTCCCATAGGCATTATATTATATACTTTATCAGCGGGATTAGTATTGATTGAAGTTTCATTGCTGATTTTATCAGTGCCCGGTACAGCAATTCTGAAAGTATATTTTTTTCCTTGTTCTAAACTTACTACGCGATAAAAGGTTGATGATACTTCTGCCAAATTGATGAAAGAGCCTGTCTCGTTATTCTTTATTTGCACTACATACTTTGTAGATTCTTCTTGCGAGTCCCACTTTAAACTTACAGCACCAACAAGTGAAGCACGTGCCTCCAGTACAAACGACTGAACCTCTACAGGTGCAGAAACTGCAAGTGACACAGCACCCACTTCATTTGCTATAAATATTGAACAGAACAGGAAAAGAAGGAAAGTCTGTCGTAGGGTAAGATGCAGGGACATAGAGCGTGCGTATTATAGTAGCTGATAGCAGCCCTATATAACGATGCCTTTATATTCAGGTTGCACTGCCAGTCAACGCATAAACTTTAACAACAACAGATTTATAT
>NZ_JBHTLD010000300.1:0-4396 GCF_042678745.1 Pontibacter rugosus
ATTAAAAAGAATAAAATAACAGAACGCTATATTTCGCTGCGGGTTGCTTCAAAACAATAATGCGCCACTTTCTGTACCTTTGTAAAGCAATTCATACTAAAACAGCTTTTGTAGATGAGCAACTACTTCGAATTTTATAACATACCAGAAAGCTTTCTGTTAGATGAGAAAGCCCTGAAGACCACATATTATAAGCTGAGCCGCGAGTACCACCCTGACTTTTTTGCCAACGAGCCGCAGGAAAAGCAGCAGGAGATACTGCAACTCAGCACCCAAAACACCAACGCCTACCGCACCCTCTCCGACCCAGACCTGCGCATGCAGTACATCTTAAAAGAGCACGGCCTGCTGGAAGAAGGCGGCAAAAACGAACTTCCCTCCGACTTCCTGATGGAAATGATGGAGCTGAACGAAGAACTGATGGAACTGGAGTTCGATTTTGATGCCGACAAACTGCACGAGATAGGCGAAAAAAGTAGCGGTGTGATGGCACAATTAGAAAATGATGTGCTGCCTGTGTTACAGCGATATCCTGAGCTTCATGGAGTTACAAAAGAAGAGGCCCTGAAGCAGATAAAAACTTACTACCTAAAGAAGAAATACCTATTGCGCATTCAAGAAAGTTTATCTAAGTTTGCATCTCGTTCCTGACAGAGGAACAAGCCTTGGTGGCGGAATTGGTAGACGCGCTGGTCTCAAACACCTGTGAGGTTACACTCGTGCCGGTTCGACTCCGGCCCAAGGTACACTTTATTAAGCAGAAAGCCCTGTGAATCAAAGATTCACAGGGCTTTCTGCTTAATAAGATTAGGGGTATTTATGTCATTTAACAAGTGCTTTTAAATTAAACTGAGGCACTTTGGGAGAAGAAATATCAAAAAAAATTCCCACTGGTTTCCCACTACTTTATTAAAAGCAGCTTCTTGGACAATAAAAGAAGATATTCGACTTCGATACTACTTCTTTTAGTACCTCTATAAAGTAACAGTCTGGCAATGGACCTGCTACTTTATAGTACAGTAGATCTTCAACTATTCTTCTTGGACATAACCACGCTGAATATTTAAGTCTCTAAATTCAATAAATATATCAAAGGTTTGAGCACCATTAACAGCCCATCTCTTTACTTTATCTAGAGCAACGACAAGTTCAGTATCAATCAGAGCCTGCCGGCCATCACCGTGCCTGATTCCTTTAGAATCCTTATGCTTTCCTTGTGTTAAAAAAATATTTTTTTGCTCATAAATCATATCTCTTAAGGGCTTGTTTTCTTTTCCCTGAGGCAGGTACGTCATGAGAACTCTTCTGATAGCATAATACAATCGATGGGATTCAGAGGGATTCTGCATGTTACCAAAGAACTCCTTAACTTCTTCATCTTCGAAGGTAGGTAAATCACCAAAGAAGTCTAGTTGATGAGAGTTAGCTCTGTCTGCCTCTTCGCTCATTCGCCTAATTTCTTCATCCCGATTTATTCGGCTTTCTCCATCAATTTGAGAATTGATATCATCATCATCTCTATTCATTTCACTATCGTCCATTTCTGGATCATCAAACTCATCAAAATCTTTCATAAGAGTATTTATTTTTTTTCTAAAACAAGTTTTGCCTGATCTGCTTTTTTAGAAAGCGTTTCATTATAGCTTGACCAATCAACCGCTGAAATCACTTCGTAGGCATCCTTAGAATTCGGCAAGTATTTAACATAGAACTTATACTCATCAGATGCCGAGTTATACAAGTAAAACTGATATATGATTGAAGAATGTATTTGTAGTCTGCGAGCATACTCTTGTACCAAGTGTGGCGAGTTGATATAAGGCTTAATATAAATTAGCTTATCATCAGACAATAACATTCTTCTCGCAAAGCTGTCAGCTTCCTCTTCTATAAGAAACACATCAGATTCACCACTAACGTGATAGGCTGTTCTGGAGATTGTATCAAAATCATACAAAGCATGATGCAATTCATGCATAAGCGTAAACCAAATTGTTGCATAGCTTTGGCTAGTTAAGACTATACAAGGCTTATTATTTACAATAAAAGTACCTCCTTTAACAGAAGTCTTTGTTAAATATGGTTGTGCTATAACAGTTACTCCAGCATTATAGAGTGCTCTTACTACAGTAAGTAACCCTTTATTCACATCTTGAGTGTATGGTCTAATTTTAGGAATAATCCCCATTACCCTTTCCCTGTCATAAGGATTAGGATTGTTGATTCTCTTGAATTGTATATATGCTGATTTAACCCATAACTCCCTCATCTTGTCATGGGATTTCCTTGCGTTACGACTAAAAAGCGCAGATCCTACTTCAGTTTCATAGTCTAAAATATTATCTAAGCCGAGAAATGTTTTTAGCCTATACTCAACATCTTCTAGATCAGCAACAGACTTTATAAACCCACATCTTTTTAATCCTTCTAAATCGAAATTCTTAACAATGAAAGTAGCCTTCGCTGAATTCTGTAATGCCTTTACTTCATCTACCTGGATATTTGCAACATAAGTCTTAATGATTTTATCCATACTGAGACCAAGAAACTGCTGGATTTTCAACAGTGTTAAAACGTCCAGTTTTTGAGCTTCCCCATCAAGCATTCGAGTAACAGATGTCCTTTGTAGACCAAGTATTTGACTAAGCTGTCGCTGAGATATACCGTACTTTTCGCATTGCTGCTCAATTAACAAGTTTAAACTTGGCGATACACCTTTTGCTAAATGCTCATAAACATTATCGAGCAGCTGCTTTTGTATTTCTTCTTCGCTCATATGCACAATTTTATTCAGCAAATATAAGCATATATTTCACATTAGTTGATTAGTGGAACAATTTTGTGCCAATAATAAAAATAACTTTTTATCTCTAACGTCGATACCACAAGTTGATGGTATTTAATCTTTTCTTAGTTCTTTCACGAAGTATGCATCTATTGTGCATACCTGCACAATATTTTATGCACAGGCTTTTCCATTTTTGTATCTATGAAATAATATATCGCGGGGATACTTAAAGATTTATAAGCAAATTTTCCCACTTTCTTCCCACCTAGCATTTATATAGTTTGATTGTCAATAAGATACATGGAGTCAAGTACGCCGGCCCAAGGTACAGAATAAAAAAAGCCCTGTAAGTTGATAGCTTACAGGGCTTTTTTGTTTTCCGGGGACGGAATAAATCTTTTTATATTGTCAGTAATGGGTATTAGCAATTTGTAATAGCAAACACCCTAATAATATATCTCAATGGATAGAGAGTTCAATAGAGAAGAGCACGTTTATACATCAGAAGCTTTTGAAGAAATTATAAAAGATACGCTACGCTTTTTCAATGTGCCTCGCCCTGAAAAAAGTTGACAGTTTTTTACGTTAATGTATCATCAAGTTTACACATTACTGTGACGAAGCAAACTGTCGTATAAATTGCTAGCGCTGGTTTCAAATGAAAGAATGCATGCTCATTTATTGGGCTCGGGCCTGAGAAATCTGTTAACATCCAGCCAGTGCATGAAGGCATCGAACCAACGATTACTAGTCCGATCTGGGTTTCCAAGCCCGAAGCCATGCCCACCGTTCTGGTAGAGGTGGAACTCAACAGGTATGCCGGCTTTGTACCAGGAATCTACCACCCCGAACTGCCCACGGAAAAGGAAGTCATCGGTTGCGATTACATTGAACATGGGCGGAGCGTTTTTAGGCACTTCCACTGGCCCCATACCGCCATAGATAGGGCCTATAAAGGCCAGTTTCATGCTCTTGGAGTTTAGTGTTGCATGCATGGTAAGGCCGGCGCCCGCCGAAAAGCCAATCATGCCTATCCTCTTCGTATCGACACCCCATTCTTTGGCTCTTTTGAGAATTAGAGCGTAAGCAGCCTCGGCGTCTGCGAGCTGGTTAGACAAGTCCAGCTGCGGCATGCCTGGCGGGGTTGCACTTGCTAAAGTGTCAGAAGGCGCGGCCGCGGGAGGGCGATTCATCCAAGCTTTAAAGTCATCGAGCGATTCCGGAGTAGGATGAAGCCGGTATTTCAGAACAAAAGCAGCAATTCCTTTTTCAGAGAGCGCTTTGGCAACTTCCCAGCCCTCGTTGTCCATAGAAAGCCACCTGTAACCGCCGCCGGGTGCCACAATTACGGCTGTGCCATTTGCCTTGCCTTGGGCAGGCAGGAAGGGGGTTAAGGTGGCAGTTGAGATGTTTCGCGCCATAGGGTCGCCCCACTGGCGGAACCAAGTCTCAGGGGCCTTTTGGCTTTTTACACCACCTGTACCGAGCGGAATAGCATTCGGCTCGGCAGGGGCTTTTAGTGGATAAATGGTGCCATCCTGTGCCATTGCCGTAACAGACGAAACTAATAATATGGCTAGAATAAATCTGCTAACCAGTTTTATTGAA
>NZ_JBHTLD010000301.1:0-4336 GCF_042678745.1 Pontibacter rugosus
CTTAAAATCTCAATTATTGATTCAATTGTTTCGTCCATTTTAAATTCTAGAATATTTTAATATTGCCTAATTACTGGATATGCGTGAACATACGTTTATCTGCACTATGTACGGAAGTAGTTGGAGACATAATTGCTCCCGATTTCGGTGCTCTTGTGCATACTGTTATGAATTCAGCCCTACCCTCAATATAGTAAATTCCATCTATAGTTCATCCCCGCTGGCTGCCGTTTCAACTTTATTAACAATAAAGTGTGGGGCTGCAGCTGTCTCTTTACTGTATCGGCGGTTGCTGATGGTTTGATCGGGGTTGGAACAGGCTCAGCTGAAGGCGAAAAGCACCGAAAATAGGGTTATAGGTGCCATATGGGCTACACTAACTGTGTTTTACCCGCTCCTATTCGTGTAAACTCGCGTTATAACGCGGCTGGTAATGATTTGGGACAACAACGAAATCTGTTGCTCACACTTCACCAAACATTCCTCAAACCAGCAGCAAACTCCCAAGCCACCGTCACTTTCTTTTCACCGTATCATCAAACGACCAAATTTTAAGATAAGTAATGCACCCTGGCAGAGGCTCATCAGTCACCCTTTAGGCAGGTTGATCTCCGTTTGAAATGTGTTTGATGTGCGTGTGGTAGGCTAGCAAGTAGCCTATTTTATGACTTGCAGCGCAGTGTCGTATGACAGCAAAATTCTTTGTTCAGGGGACAGGAGGGAAGAAACACAGCGTCAAGCTAAAGAATCAGTCTTTCGTTGTCAGGTTTGATTTGTGTTTGCCCCTGGTTTGGTTGTCTTGGAAAAGGAGGGTTTTGTGAGCGAATCTCCAATCGATCTATAGTATTTACTTATAACAGTTGCTATGGAATGGCGGGCGTTGCCCTGCTTGATTTGAAAGGCTGCTTTAGTGTTGGTGCGTGCTAGACCAAAGACCTGAAATATCAAGCAATCTCCTCGCTGATTTTTACAGCACTACCGCGTAACCGAAAGATCACAACAAAAGGGGAGCAATAATCAATTGATTATTGCTCCCCTTTTGTTGTGATACCTTAGCTAATAAGTAGGCTTAGCTTAAGTAATGTAGAATTTAAATAGAGCGAGAGGTCTTTAGTTGTTGCCTTTCTATATACAATATATTACCTCTTTAAGAAACAGGCTAAGTAGAGTTTTTACTATTGGCCGGTTACTAAAACGTATAGCTCTTCTCTAAAACTTAATTTGCGTGCTGCCCTACCCATCTGTTAGCAACATTCTGTAATGCTTCCGTGCAATCTTGTGCGTTCAACCATCCTTCCACGAAACTGATGTCATGAGAATCAGGCAACTTTTCTTTTGTAAGGCTATTGATTCTTATGCGACTAGGCAAGGCAGCAGCCTCACCTACAAATATGGCTTCTCTTCTTGTTAAAGATGACAACATTTTGGTTAGACCGGAGATGCTGTCTGGCAAAAACTTAGAAACATGCTCTTGATCATTCGAATTTGTCAGTCTTAGAATTAGCCAGGAGTTGCACTGTGATAGAACGGTAGCTTCAACATCCGATGGTCGCTGCGAAACAAGCATTAAGCCCAATCCATACTTTCTTCCTTCTTTGGCAATCCGCCTAACTGCTTCTTGCGCTTCTTTATACTGAGCCTCCCCATGGTTGGGCACATAACGATGGGCTTCCTCACATACAAAGAGCACCGGATCACTCTTTCTTTCTTCTCTAGTTTGCCACAGCTTGTACTGAAACAATAATCTGGCAATTAGAGCAGTCAGGGGACCAGCCACCTCATTAGGTAATCCTGAAATGTCTATGATGCGCAAATTTTTTCCATCTGATCCTCCTACAAATTGTGACAAAATGGAATCTAAGGACGCAGCACCTTCAGCATACTCATCCATGATGAATGATAGCTGAGGATTTGACCTTAGAACCTTTAGCTTTTTTAGTATGCTATCCATTTTCTCCCTTGCCGTAACAGCTAGGTTTTCCGTCTTCTGAGGTTTTCTCCCCTGAACTTTATCTATATGTTTTACAAGTTCTGAAATTAAGAATGGAACAGGTTTGTCTCTATCAAAATTTAAAATTTGGTTTAAAGTGATCCCCGCTGAAGGCACATCATCTTTTGCTTCACCAAAAGGTTCATCTCCAACATTTTCTACAAGGCCACAGTGCAACATCCTGGCATAAGTAATAGCCTGGTATATAATATTATTCTGTGAGGTAGCCTCAAATTCAGTTTTCCCGATAAATAGCGACCTAAGTTCATCACTGGACATCAGCCAATACGGCAGCTTAAGTTGCTCTACATCCCTATTAGCAGTAGCAGCTTCATTATACGCTCTATACACTTTTGCCTTACCAGCAAAAGCAGTAGCATATTCACCATGTGGATCAATAATAACAATGCGAGGATTGATTGTTGTACCTTCATGTGTATGCTCTAGTACAGAATGAAGAATAGAAGCTACTGTACCTGATTTGCCTGATCCTGTGGACCCTAATATAGCGCAGTGGTGCCCGAACAACTTATCGATATTTGCTCTACAGACAGCATTGTTACCTCCGATGTAATGCCCAATTGGAACCAATGGACTGACACTGTTCTTATTTGAAAATTGCTCCGCAGCTTGGTAGACGGCCTCAAGCTCTCCATTCAGGCATAAGAAGGCACCCTGCAAAGGGAGAGGGTAAGTCTCTACGCCCCGCGTAAAGGAAAGCTTACAATCTTTATTACTCCATAGGCCCTGCCCAAACAGATCCGCTTCGAGTACTCGCGTATCATCATCTGGGGTTATGGGAGTACTGCCTTCCTCAGCTATTATGTCTGAGCGCATACGAAGCATCCGGACGTAGGCAAACAGAATTTTACGTCCAAAATGCACTTTGATGATGCTCCCGATTTGACCTACCGGATAAACTTTACCATCTACTGAACGTGTCAGCTCTGTTATCTTAACATCTAATTCAATTCGTATCGCACTGCCGTTGACTTCAATTATCTTTCCGATTCGAAGGTCAGACCTTGCTTCAAATAATTTCTGCTTCATACGTCACCTGATGTTAAAAAATTTGTTAACCCACTAAAGGTCCACCACCAGAGCGGATCTTCAGTTTCAGGCTGAACAGCTACTGTTGAGTTATGGTATATCCCCTTCTTCCCTGCTACATAGATACGACTTCCAAAGTCTTCATCTTTAAGCCAACGGTCAAGAGTTTTATTTATAATTATGTCTTCTTTAGGGGATTCTTCTGAAAAAGCTAATAAGGTAGTTCTGTTACCTTTGGTTCTTAATGCGGATTCTATTTCTGCATTAATATGATCATCCCCAAAGCTATATCCACAAGTTGCGAGAACATTGTCTTGCGGAGAGTTCAATGCACGCCTAAACCTTTCAAAGAGGAATGAGAACGGATCTTTCTGGGTTTCCACGTATTTAGTTGCCTGAGGATAGATCATTATGTCAGCAACATCGGGTAAATATTTAGTGCCATACCGTACTCTTACTAGTCCATACGTTTTGTCACAATGCCAATCAATCGAGCCGTGTAATTTGTATACTCCGCATGTTAGTTGTTTATCATCGGCTTTGGTAAATTCATTCTTGGCATTCCAGAACCCGACCGCTCCTCCCGAGAATCCGTCTATTACAATCTTCTTTTCAATTGCTAAGGCATCTTCCAAAAGTGTGTCATAGTTTGTCGTAAAGAAAGACAGCCTGGAACGGCTTTCTAGATTAGCCCTGTTCTTATACAGCGCTTTTACGAAGGCTAGATGATGGGAAATGTCTACAATAGGTACTTCCGGAGTACCTATTTCGGCTTCCTTTCCTTCTTCCTTAATGTAACCGTAGCGAACAGTGTTGCCGATAGCTGCAATTATGGTACGGTGCATTTTACGCAGTTCCTCACAAGTAAAATTTTTATCGCATATTTTAGCAGACTTATCTTTTGAGCGCTCAGAAAGGGCAATCAGATCACCTAGATGACTTAGGTAATGCTCAATGTGACAGTCCTCATCTAGATCATCAGTTAATGTTTGGTATATATCCTTGTCTTTAGCCTCCGCAGAAGCTTCTATTATTGCTTTAACCCTATCTGTTAAGGGAAACATCAATGGGATGTTTGACTTGAAGCTAATGCCGGCCCCTAATAGCCAGTTCTGTCGTGGAGAGTCAAGGTGCTTTTTAAGTTCCTCTGTTAATGTCTCAAAGTCATGCATAGTATACTTGTACCTATTTATTATAAACTCACTGTAAGCATGCCTCAGACTAATAGAGAAACAACTCTAATAGCATTCTTTCTTGCTCAGAACATTCATTACAGTAACAATATACACGATTAAT
>NZ_JBHTLD010000302.1:0-4332 GCF_042678745.1 Pontibacter rugosus
ATCAACTATAAATTATTAAAGTAGGCGTCATGATCTTAGAAAGCACAGCAGAAGTAAAGGCAACTTTAAAAAAGGGCTTTGACCAAATTCTAACCCCACAGGCACTGGAGTTTTTGGAGATGCTCCACCATAAATTTGAACCACGACGACAGGAGCTACTCAAAAGGCGGACAAAGCAACAGGAAAAGCTGCATCACGGCCATACGTTAGACTTCTTACCTGAAACTAAAGAAGTGCGCAGCAGCAGCTGGAAAGTTGGCAGCATTCCCGATGACATGCAGTTGCGCCGTGTTGAGATTACAGGACCTGTTGATCGAAAAATGGTCATCAATGCGCTTAACTCTGGTGCAGATGTGTTTATGGCTGATTTTGAAGACGCTACCTCACCTACTTGGGAAAATGTGGTGCAGGGCCAGCTAAATCTGCGCGATGCTATCCGCCGTGACATAGATTTTACTGTGCAGAATGGAAAGACATACCGGCTACGCGAGAAGGTGGCTGTGCTGAATGTGCGTCCGCGTGGCTGGCACCTTCTTGAAAAGCACCTGTTGATTGGCGGGCAGGAGATAGCTGCTTCGCTGTTCGATTTCGGGTTATACTTTTTTCATAATGCAAAGGAGTTGCTATCACGCAAATCCGGGCCATACTTCTACCTCCCTAAACTAGAGAGCCACCTGGAGGCACGCCTATGGAACGATGTGTTTGTGGCGGCCCAGGAAGCACTGCATCTTCCTATTGGCACTATCAAAGCAACTGTTCTGATAGAAACTATTACGGCAGCATTTGAGATGGATGAGATACTGTATGAACTGAGGGAACATATTGTGGGGCTGAATGCGGGGCGCTGGGACTATATTTTCAGTGCCATCAAGAAGTTTAGAAAACGAACAGATGTGCTATTTCCTGACCGCACCGATATTACCATGCAGGTGCCTTTTATGAAAGCCTATACTTCGCTGCTGGTAAAGACCTGTCACAAACGCGGGGCACATGCCATGGGTGGAATGGCTGCCTTTATCCCCAACCGCCATGACCCAGGCGTGAACGAGAATGCCTTCAAAAAAGTAAGGGCAGATAAGGCGCACGAGGCGCAGGCAGGTTTTGATGGTACCTGGGTAGCACATCCCGATCTTGTACCCGTAGCCCGAGATGAATTTGATAAAGTATTGGGAGATAAGCCGCACCAGAAAGAGGTGCTGTGCGAGCATGTGCAGGTGCAGGCAGAAGAACTGACAAACTTTGCCATACACGGCGGCAAAATAACAGAGGCAGGCCTGCGGCTCAACATACATGTAGGTATCATGTACATCGGGAGCTGGCTATGTGGCACAGGTGCAGCGGCTATACACAACCTGATGGAGGACGCCGCCACCGCCGAAATTTCCCGTGCACAAGTATGGCAATGGCTGCACCAGCCTCACACTACAACCGCCGATGGACAGGAAATTACAGAAGCGCGTGTGCTGCAGTTAATTCAGGAAGAAACAAATCATATAAAAGAAGAAATAGGCTTAGCTAAATTCAAAAACTGCCATTTCGAGCGTGCCTCCCAACTGTTCTCAGAGCTGGTGCTTTCTACATGCTTCGTTGATTTCCTGACGCTACCCGCTTATAAGTACATCGACTAAATGGTTATGAGTAAGGCTGAAATAGCCGCTGCTATGACACCTTATTCTTTCCTCATTCATATTTTCATAACATAACATATTCATCATGACAAAAACTGATAGAATCCAGAGAATTGAAAGAGATTGGATAGAAAACCCGCGTTGGGCTGGCATCCGCAGACCTTATAGTGCTGAGGAGGTGGTGAAACTCCAGGGGTCGGTGCAGATCGAATACACGCTGGCGCGGAATGGAGCCGAGAAGCTATGGCGTAAACTACACGCTGAAAATTATGTGGCAGGCTTAGGCGCTTTAACGGGAAACCAGGCTGTGCAGGAGGTGGAGGCTGGTTTAAACGCCATCTACTTGAGTGGCTGGCAAGTGGCAGCTGATGCAAACCTTGCCGGGCAGATGTACCCGGACCAAAGCCTGTATCCTGCTGACTCTGTGCCGAATGTGGTAAAGAAAATCAATAATGCTTTGCTGCGGGCTGACCAGATACAGAGTGTAAACGGTAAAGGAGAGAAAGACTACCTGGTGCCGATTGTGGCGGATGCAGAAGCGGGCTTTGGTGGTAACCTAAATGCATTTGAGCTAATGAAGATGATGATAGAGGCAGGTGCAGCAGGCGTGCACTTTGAAGATCAGCTATCTTCTGCCAAAAAGTGCGGCCACTTAGGCGGCAAGGTACTGGTGCCAACTCAGGAGGCAATAAACAAACTGGTAGCTGCGCGACTTGCAGCAGACGTAATGGGTGTGCCTACTATACTGGTGGCAAGAACGGATGCAGATGCTGCCAACCTGATCACCAGTAACATTGATCCACGCGACCATGCCTTTATACTTGATGAACCACGTACCCACGAAGGATTTCACAGGGTTCGTAACGGTATAGAACAAGGTATTGCCCGCGGGTTAGCCTATGCCCCTTATGCAGATTTGCTATGGATGGAAACATCACACCCTGACTTAGAGCAGGCCCGCCAGTTTGCAACGGCTATACATGCGGCGTTTCCCGGGAAACTATTGGCTTACAACTGCTCTCCATCTTTTAACTGGGCAGCAAAGCTCAGTGTAGCAGAAATGGAGACGTTCCGTGAAGAACTGGCTGCTATGGGCTATAAGTTTCAATTTATAACCCTTGCCGGTTTTCATGCGCTTAACACAAGTATGTTTGAGCTGGCAAAAGCCTATAAAGAAAGAGGAATGGCAGGTTACTCAGAACTTCAGCAACGTGAGTTTGCTTTGGCCGAAGACGGTTTTAAAGCTGTGAAACATCAGGCATTTGTAGGTACGGGCTACTTTGATGCTGTCCAGAACACTGTAACGGCAGGTGCTACTTCTACTGCTGCGCTTGTTGGCTCTACTGAAGAGGAACAGTTTAACTAAATATCTACAGCCTTCTTGTTTATACTTCTAAAGGTCCTGCTGTGGCTTTTGCTACAGCAGGACCTTTGTGCGCGGTATGTTTATACGCTTTTTAACAGAAACTAAAGTGTATCTAAAGGGGCACGCGTACTTGCGCCAGGCTAAGGTTAAATTTAGCCCGAAAGCTTATTCAGGTGTATAGCCCAGGCGGCGTGCGCGTTTCTCCCAATTTTGACGTGCCCATTTCTGCAGGTCTGCTACCTGGTCCAGCTCGTCAATAATTTCCATACCCAGCAGAGTTTCAATCATATCTTCCATACTAATAAGTCCGGCGGTGCCTCCATACTCATCTACCACCAGCGCTACTTGCTCCTGTTGCTCCAGCAAACGGTTGAAGAGGGTAGGAATAGGCATGTGTTCTGGTACTACCTGTATTTTTCGTGCTACAGTTTTGAGTGGCAGGTGACCTTTGTTGTTGATGATGCCGGATAGCACCTCTTCCTTCAGCACATACCCTTTTACATCGTCCAGGTTTTCGTGGTAAACCGGAATACGGGAAAACCGAAGATCAGGGAAACTCTGGTAAAACTCCCGCAAAGACATATCTTCCTTCGCGCTGATGATCACCGTGCGGGGTGTCATAATGTTGCGAACCATGATGTTGTTGAAACGAAGGATATTCCGAATAATCTGCGATTCGCCTTTCTTAAAAATACCTTGCTTGATACCCAGTTCTGCCATAGCTGTAAAATCAGCCCGACTTAAAACGCTTCTGTCTTTATCTTTCTTGAGCCGCTTGGTGATAAACTGAGACAAGATAATGATAGGGTAAAGCGGCGAGTAAATCAGGATTTTAAGCGTACGAACTGTAAATGGTGCAAGCTTTCGCCAGTAGTTAGCCCCGAGTGTTTTAGGAATGATTTCGGAAAATATAAGTATAACTAAAGTTAGTACCGCAGAGGTAATAGATAAGTATTCTTCTCCCCAAATCTGCTGCGCTTGCGCACCAACACCGGCGGCACCTATCGTGTGGGCAAAGGTGTTTAGCGTCAGGATGGCGGCTAAAGGTTTATCGATGTTATCTTTAAATTCTTCTAGCGTTTTACCTAGCGAGGGAGATTCCTGCGTAGTGATACTGATGTATGCTGGCGTAATGCTTAGCAGCACGGCTTCCAGCATCGAGCATAGAAACGATAAAACTATAGCGGTAAAGAGATATAAAAGTAATAAACCCATGTATGGATTAAAGTGAAGGATGTGTTGAATGTTATGCCAGACCTATCAGAGAAGCTATATAGTTTTGAATATCTTCAGTACTAAATACTTGCAGCGTGGTGATGGCATGGATTGTTTTATGAA
>NZ_JBHTLD010000303.1:0-4326 GCF_042678745.1 Pontibacter rugosus
CTGGTCCATATCCTCTCAGGACTGACAGCCTACACCTTTCTAGACCACAAAAACAAAAGGTTCAACCCCGCCAGAACGCTGGCTTAATTACCGAGTTTAGGTATACATATACCTGTCATTCTGTAAGAAAGCTTGATAGAAATAGAGGTCCCATACCTCCGGAGATAAAGCTTTTGCGACATGCGGGGGAAGAGGCCCTCTATCAACATGATACTTTCAGGAGGACAAAATAGCTTAAACTAAATTTGGCAGAGTACGTCCTGTCAAATACACTATAAAAGGCGATGCTAAATTCCTATCGCACTTGGCAGCTTCTTCCAGCGTATCATGATTGATATAATTCAAACTATTTTCATACCCAATTGGCACTTTATAATTGCTATAGCTTAATAATGTGCTCTAGAGCATCATTAATAGTGTGCAAAGCTCATAATGAAGAAGTTTATTAAGGTCTTTTACAACTGGCATAGTAGGCATTGCCGCTTAGGCTAAGGCCAAAGTGCTAAAAATTGTTTGGCAACAGGCAAAGTTTTAGTAGCCAAGGCTAATCGTAATCAAAAATTATACGTTGTAACTATCGATAATTTATATATTTAGATCTTAGTTTTCTTAACTCAAATCAGCGAACAAGTATGTCAAAGGAGTATAACAAGGAACAACTTTTTAAAGAAATAGAGCAGGAGCTTAACAAAAAGGGCTTCAACATCGACAAGCAAGACCAAGCACGCCCTTGGGGTGGTTTTTTTGTGATTGACGAAAACCAGGCACAGACTTTTGCTGACACCTATTTTGATGGTATTTCAGTGGATGATCTGAAAATATCAGGAAAGTTAAGCCCTAAAATCTTGGTGGTTGCACCGGAGAAGAGACTTTCGTGGCAGTATCATCACCGCAGAGCGGAAATCTGGCAGGTGGTAAAAGGAACAGTAGGCGTGGTTACAAGTGATACAGATGAAGAAGGCGAAGTAAAAACACTACATCCTGGCGATAAAATCACACTTCGCCAAGGTGAACGCCATCGATTAGTTGGCTTGCAGGAATGGGGCGTATTGGCAGAAATATGGCAGCATACTAACGCCGACCAACCTTCTGACGAAGAAGATATTGTAAGAGTGCAGGATGATTTTGGCCGCTAGGCTATACTTGGCCAAAGTATAAAAGCAGGCGGCCCGGTAAGTTTAACCGGGCCGCCTGCTTTATTATTTACTACCTAACTGGCGCAAGCGCCCGCTTGTGCTTTGTGAATTCTAGACCACACCTGTCCCAACACTTCATCCCCTGTCATTCTTGACCTCTCCTGTCATCTCGACCATAGGAGGGATCTTTACAGAATTTCAGATAGATCACTCACTGATTTAGAGATGACACTAGTAAACGGGTATGGTTGATGCCGTTCGTACACACCGGTACGTCAGGGGATGCTTTTCTAAGCTGCCTCGTCACTAGTCGTCATACTTATCAGACCATTTTTTGGTGAGCATACTTCCTAACACCACCCCGCCCACAGCCAATGCACCTGCCAACAGCTTGTCGCGGTGAAGGCTTAGCCATACTTGAGGGCTGAAGTAAGTTGACTGATCATCAAAAGTGCCGTGCGCACCGTGGTCTCCTGGTAGGGGATCGTAGAGGTTGTTCTGACGATTCGGATCTTCTGGTTGATCAGTTTGCTGGCCTTTAATACCATTGTTGGCCAAAACATAGTCTGCAAACCACGGCGCAATTTTGTTGCCGATGATGGCCTGTAAGGTTGGGTAGCCTACACGGTACTCCCGGCGCTCATGTTCTGCTGCATACACAATAACTTCTGCCGCTACTTCGGGTTGGTAAATTTTACCCATCGGCTTTGGTTTGTTGGGCAGACGGGTTTTGACAAACCCGAATTGCGTGGTATTCATGGCTGGTAGCTGAACCATCGTTACCTTCACGTTGCTTTTATCATGCATGAGCTCAGTACGCAGCGAGTCATAAAACCCCTGAATAGCATGTTTAGAGCCACAATAAGCAGATTGTAAAGGAATACCTCTGTAAGCCAGAGCCGAACCTACGAGTACAATTGAGCCGCGGTCGCGCGGCAGCATGCGTTTCAAAGCTGATAATG
Source organism: Pontibacter rugosus (assembly GCF_042678745.1). NCBI lineage: Bacteria > Pseudomonadati > Bacteroidota > Cytophagia > Cytophagales > Hymenobacteraceae > Pontibacter > Pontibacter rugosus. The sequence goes on from NZ_JBHTLD010000303.1 coordinate 2,099, forward strand.
TACCGTATACTTGTCCCAGATATGTTACCTCCGTCACACGTTTATAATCATCCGGTTCCATTTTTTTTACCGGACTAAATACACTGTTCATGGCGTTGTTAACCCACACATCTATCTCTCCCAGTTCCTGTTCTATTTTGGAGGCAGCCTTGTCAACTGCATCTGCATCAGCTACATCTACCTGAACGAACACCGCTTTTCTGCCCATTTCCTCCACTTCGCGCTTTGCGCCTTCCAAGCCCTCTACACCACGGGCTAGTAACCCAACATCATAGCCGTTTTTAGCAAACTCTCTGGCACAGGCACGACCTAAGCCTGCTGAAGCACCTGTTATGACAGCCACACCTTTGCGGCCGTTGTTGTTCGTGTCTTTAGTCATTTTCATAGTTTTAGTTTCATACTTCTAAACAAGTGGTACGCCTTGTTTTACCTGTTAGTTTAAACTGTATGCAGTATACTTGTTGTATGGCAGGTGCTTAAGAAAACCAAGAGCATAGGGGCGCGTAGAAAAACCAAACTACATGAGCTATGAAACAAACTAAATCAGTTATTGATACACTTCGCGAAGACAGCAGCGAAGCCAGCCGCTACCGCAGAGATATTGCAGCACTTGCCACATTGGGCCTCATTGATTTTGGTGTTATTTCACTTTTCCAGTTAGGGTATTTCAGAAAGCTTCCTGACCTGCCAGGAAAATATTTTGATACAGAAAAAGTAAACTGCTCAAAAGATGCTGTTATTTTAGGCATGCCAGATGGCGTGATAAGTTTAGGAGCTTATACGGCTACCATTGCGTTGGCCACAGCAGCCAGCAGATACAAGAAACCATCTAAAGTGTTGGATGTGGCTTTGGGCGGAGTTTTACTGGCGCAGGCTGCCGGAGCCGCACAGTATCTGGTAAACATGACATTTGTGCAGAAGCGAGCCTGTATTTATTGCATAGCTGGTGCAGCCATTAATTTTGCGGCACTAAGCCCGCTACGCAAACTCTTCAAACGCCGTGACTGATATCAGCTGCAACTGGAGCTAAAGATCTAAGGCGTATAGGTTGCAAACTTCATCATTGGCGGATAGTTGCATCGTGCCTACATACTGCATTCCCAGCTTCTCAAGTACCCGAATGGAGCTTGGGTTTGCAGGTATTGTAAAGCCTACAATGCGTTTTAGACCTAAGGTGTTTTTAGCATAAGCCACTACACCTGCCGCTGCTTCGAGGGCATAGCCTTTTCCGGTATACTTAGGTAATAGCGCATAACCTATGTCGTTGTCTTCCAGTACTTCTCTCTTCAACAAGCCACATACCCCGATAGGAGCCTTGCTTTCTTTTAGCTTGATCAAGTATAAACCAAAGCCCAACCGCTTGTAGCTTTTCATAGGTCCGCTCTTGATATAGGCAGTGGCATCATTTAAGGTACGCACCCCTCTGTCTCCGATGTTCTGCAACCAGGATGGGTCATTCAGCAGCTCCCGTATAAAAGCGGCATCATCTGTCGTTATCTCATCCAGCAGAAGTCGTTCTGTTTCAAGTATAGGCATTGTGTCATCTGGTTTGTGGTGAAAAAAGCTATAAGCTTGAGAAACCCGTTTTATGCTTGCGTTCGCACCCTATCCTGCTCCACTGCAGGTCTGGTTTTAAAATAGAAGTATACGCTAAGTATAGCACCTGCTATTGTTGCAATTATATCATTTGGGTCAAAGGTTAACCCGGCGTCTATTTGCGCGAGTTCCCACAAGATGAGGCCAACTGTCGTTAGCGTTGCTATTACCAGGAAAGCACCAGTAGCTGGGCGCTGAGCGGATGTAGTAGTAGATGGAGAAGCGGGGTTTGCCAGCTCCTGTTCAAACATGACCAGGTAAAAGGCTCCGACAAAAAGTAGCGGCAGTGAGTAACCCGCCAACAAGTTAGGAGCTATTCCCAACACCTTAGGAAGAAAGCCTTTGCCTTGCCCATACACTGGTCTGACAAAAGTCCTCAGTACCTCTAACAAAACAGACGAAATAACTACTGCCCCGATGGTAAACTTAAGCGGGCTATAATAGGCGCTTTGTCTGTAGACATATTTTTTCATTTAAAGCTTTTATACTTTCTGATTTGCAACAAGTTATACTCCTTGCCTGCTTAGCTTATACTTGTCTTTGCCAGCTTCCATCAGCAATATCTGGCTCCTGCTACTACTGATGATGCTGACCTTTTTGTGGCTTTGACTGGATATTACCCAAGCCTATAC
>NZ_JBHTLD010000304.1:0-4294 GCF_042678745.1 Pontibacter rugosus
AGCCCTTGGTTACCTGACTCCTTGCCAATATGAAAAACTGTTGTGCAACCAAGCTGTGGCTGCCTGAAAAAGTCTCCAGTAAAACATTGCAATTCCACTAAAGCTTCTTAAAGGTACAGGACTTTCAGGGACAGGTCGCGACCTGTCCGCGCGATACCGCCTGTTATGCAATTTATACTTGCGTCCTTACAGTAGCATAATTTCCCTCCTCGGAGGGGCTAGGGGTGGGTTCCTGAACTACTCAACCTATAGCACTTATACCAAAGCTAAAGCAGTAGCCATATTTCCTACTTGAGGAGGACAAGGAGGTGCTTTCAATACTTAAGATTGCTGCCCAACTACTGCCGTCCCTCTAAAGCTACTAAATCATCCAACAATTCAAGCGTAACAGCACCGGGTTTGCCATTGCCGACAACGATCTCATCTACCTGCACAACAGGCAAAATACGCTTGGTCGTGCTCGTCAGGAAAGCTTCTTTGGCCTGGGCAATGTCTTGTAAGGTTACGGCTCTTTCCTCAATTTTATACTTCTGACTGGCGGCTTTCAAAACGTTTTTGCGGGTTACGCCAAGCAATACATCAGCGTCAGGAGTTACAACTACATCATCCTGCGTTACGATGAAGAAGTTGCAGCGCGGGAATTCTGTGACCACACCGTTCTTTTGATACAGCACATCACTGGCTCCAGCCTCTTTAATTTGCTTGATAAGCCGTATGCCGGTAGAGTAGTTGATGGTCTTGGCTTTTGGTATTTCGCGGACATACTCATAGGTGATGATCTTGATGCCTTGCGCTATCATTTCCGGAGTAGGCAGCGTGAGGGGCTGTTGCAGGATGATCAGGTTGGGTTCTCCGGGATCGTAACCATTAGCCGAGTAGCCACCTGTCAGTATCATCTTGATACCAGAGTGGGGCAGGTGGTTTACCTGAATGAGTTGCTGAATAACGTCTTTTAAAGCATCTGTAGCCAAGGGTACGGCTAGTTCCATCAGCCTGGCTGATTCGTAAAAGCGCTGCAGGTAGTCGGCCAGAAATACCGGTTGCCCTTGCTGCACCTTAAAATAATCGAAAATGCCGTAGCCGCGCTGTATGGATAAGTCTCTTACGTGCAGAAAAGCACTTTCGAGCGGCTGTATCTGGCCGTGCAGGTAGGCGTGGAGCTTAGCGTTTGATGGCATGATGTTTCTTTAGAATCTTGATAACTTTATCTACCGGAAGTGCCTCCACGACATGTTGGTGCTGGCCTTCCATGGTTTCTGCTTTGAAAAGTGAGTTGATAATAGCTTCTTCCGTGGCCTCGATTACAGCCATAAATAAAGGCGACATTTCATCGTTGCGAAGGTAAGAAACTGTTTGTGTTTTCTCTGCTGAAGTATAAGGTATGCGTACGGTTGGGTTTGCGGAGAAAGCTATCACATAATCGCCACTGCCGTTGGAAGCGATGCCACCGGTTTTGGCGAGACCCATCATAGCGCGTTTTGCCATGCGCTCCAGGTTGCGGGCATCTACCGGAGCATCGGTCGCTACTACGATCATGCAGGAGCCGTCGGCGCTGTCTTTTATCTGCTGCCGGAAGTAATACTGGTTCAGTTCTTCGCCAATGGGTACACCATCTATTTGCAACACGCCCCCAAAGTTGGTCTGCACCAGCACACCCACCGTATAGCCGCCCAAGCTCTCCGGAAGTACACGCGAGGAAGTGCCGATGCCGCCCTTAAAGCCAAAACATACGGTGCCCGTGCCAGCACCCACATTGCCTTCTGCCACCGCACCACTCTTTGCTTGTTTGATCGCTTCTACCACATGCGCTTCTGTTATATGCCTGCCCCGGATGTCGTTCAGGTAGCCATCGTTGGTTTCGCCTACTACCGCATTTACCGACCGCACCTCTTCATTTCCGGACTGTGCTAACGTATAACCGACTACGGCATTCAAGCCTGTACCAACGCTGAGGGTATTTGTTAAAACAAGGGGCGATTCGATATTGCCCAGTTCCTGCACCTGTGTAGTGCCTGCCAGTTTACCAAAGCCGTTTCCTACATAAACAGCCGCCGGCACTTTACTCTGAAACACATTGCCTGTGTGCGGCACAATAGCCGTGACGCCTGTACGAATACCTGCGCCTTGGATAAGCGTTGTATGGCCCACCTGTACGCCTGCTACATCGGTAATGGCGTTATGCTTGCCTGGGGGCAGCACACCAATCTGCAGACCGTGGTCTCTGGCCCGCTTGCGTTCCTGGCTCTGCGCCTGCGATAGCATACCTGTCATTAGTAAAAGTATAAGTATGAACCTCATGTAAGTATAGTTCGTGTAAGGTAAAAGTAGCAGAAATTCAGCAGTTATTGTAGGCCAGCTATTCTTTATCAAGACAGGTAAAAGAGCTTGTTAGGTAGAGATTTGCGCTGGCGTCTAGGTTGTGGCTTTAAAAAGGAAAGAAAGAAAGTGGAGCAGTAAATGCGTTTGTACAGGCAAGCTTCCTACTTTTGCTGTGTTACCACAGGTAGCGGTTAACCCTGCGGCATCAATAAAGTATAAAACAAGATATTTCCGCATCAACTCAAATTAACACTACAAGTATGGCTATAGCTGAATCAGAATTAATCATTAATCAAAACGGAACAGTATACCACCTCAACCTGCTGCCGGAGCATATCTCTGATACCATTATTACTGTAGGTGACCCGGAGCGGGTGGCAAAAGTTAGTAAGTATTTTGATGAGATAGAGGTAAAGGTGGCCAAGCGCGAGTTTGTAACGCACACTGGCTATTACAAAGGGAAGCGCCTCACCGTTATCTCCACAGGAATGGGCACTGATAACATCGACATTCTGATGAATGAGCTGGATGCCTTGGTAAACATCGACTTCCAGAGCCGCGAGATAAACGAAGAGAAAATAAAATTGAGAATAGTACGTATCGGCACGTCAGGCTCATTGCAGGAAGATGTGCCGTTGGGAGGGCATTTAGCCTCGCACACAAGTATGGGTCTGGACACGCTGATGGAGTTTTATCCGCTGGAGCAATCAGAGGAGGAGACAAGTATAGCAACTGCCCTGCAGAAAGAGTTAGGTATTGGGTTTAGGCCTTACTGCGTTACCGCTTCGCAGAGCCTGATCGATAAAATCGCCTATGATATGATTCCTGGAAACACGCTTACCTGTCCAGGCTTTTACGCGCCACAAGGGCGTGTACTGCGTGGTGGTCTAAAAAATACAGAGCTGCTGCACACCTACAACAGCTTCCGCCACAACGACTACAGGCTGACTAATTTTGAAATGGAGACGGCAGGTTACTATAGTATGGGTAGGATTCTGGGGCACGAGATGCTGTCGCTTAATGCTATCGTAGCAAACCGCATAACGCAGGAGTTCGCTGAAAATGCCGAAGAAGTAATTGATGAGCTTATCCTGAAGGTGTTGGATCGTATCTAAACCAAGTATAAATCAGAACAGCCAGCTTAGGCTGGCTGTTATCTTCGTTCTTCTGTGCTCGGTTTTGCAGGTAAAGTATACATACGCATCTGCTAGCTATGGTTAATCTCCAGAATAGAGCGCAGCGGCAGAAACATACCTGACCGGAGCAGCACAAAATCTTTATCCATTCCCCACAGCAAAGCCTCTACTCGCTTTACATCGCCTGATCTGGTTTTGAAGGTGATGTATGATTTATTACGTGCCGTATTGCTAAGTATAGTGGCACGGTTTGTATCAGCATAGCGGCGGCTTTTGGCTGCTGCATCTCTCAGCACATCCTGCCTGCTGAATCGCAGCTTCGGAATTTGTTCTTTCTGAATGAATGGTGTGTTTTCTTGATTGTATCTCATAAAGTAGCTGTCTGGTTCCTGTAATAAAGTACAGATACCATGCCACGGTATGAGGAAAAACAAAAAAGGCAAGCTTTTACGCTTGCCTTCAGAATTGAAAATATAACTCCAGATTAAAAAAACTCTATGCCAATAATGGAAGTAACCGGGATGGAACATCCAGCTTTAAGCGTCATATATTTATCATCTACAGCCCAAACGGTAGTGTCTACACGTTTGTGGTCACCTTCAGCGGTCTGAAAAGTGATTTCTACTTTCCCTTGGTATACGTTGCCGAGGGAAGTAGCGCGGTTAAGATCCCACATGCGCTTTTTACGAGCCTCAACATCCGTTAAAACATCGTTATAGGTAAATTTAAAAGAAGGTATCTGCTCCTTCTCAACAAGTGGTGCGGTAGGTTGTGCGGTCTCCATAAGCGTCTTATTTTAGAACTTTATGGAATATAAAAATTAGGTATTGCTAATACAA
>NZ_JBHTLD010000305.1:0-4259 GCF_042678745.1 Pontibacter rugosus
TATATTTTTATAACTATGTTGTTAGCAATCTTGCTTCAAGCTGTATCTGAAGGCGCTGGTCTTGGTATCATGGGTGCCGGTATCGGTGCAGGTCTAGTGGCTCTTGGCGCTGGTCTTGGTATCGGTCGTATCGGTGGTTCTGCAATGGAATCTATCGCTCGTCAGCCAGAGGCTGGTGGCAAAATCCAGACTGCCATGATCATCTCTGCTGCACTTATCGAGGGTGTTACCCTTTTCGGTGTGGTAGTGTGTCTTCTGATCGCTATTGCTTAATTACCATTAGGTAAAAGTATCAAAGGCTAACAAGCTTTTGTAGATCTCACGTCTGGGCGTATGGCCCAGACGTTGAGGTCTAAACATAGTGCTTTATAGTTAAAATGGTGGTTGCGGCTACCCCTGATAAGAAACAAATTCAACCTACATAAACAATGGAATTAGTAACCCCTGGTATAGGTCTACTTTTCTGGCAGACAGTAACGTTCCTGATCGTGCTGTTCCTGCTTGCAAAGTTTGCATGGAAGCCAATCATGCGTGCACTGCACGATCGTGAGACTTCTATCGAAAATGCATTAAGTGCGGCTGAGAAAGCAAAGCTGGAAATGCAGTCGTTGAAAGCAGACAACGAAAAGTTGTTGGCTGAAGCTCGTTTAGAGCGCGACAAAATCTTGAAAGAGGCTACTGAGGCTGGAAACAGCATTGTAGAAACTGCAAAGCAAAAAGCTGACGAAGAAGGTGCTCGTATGATTACGAATGCACGTGAGGCGATCGAAAATGAGAAGCGTGCTGCCATTACAGAGGTGAAGAACATGGCTGCTACACTATCGTTAGAGATTGCTGAGCAGATATTGAGACGTGAGTTGAGCGACAAGAACGCACAGCAGGCACTGGCTCAGGATTATATTCGTGAAGTAACGCTTAACTAACAAATAAACTGTGAACTGCTAACGCAGTCTCATTGTCTTATACACAAGCACTATGTCAGAAATTAGAGTTGCTTCAAGATATGCGAAGTCACTGCTTGAGCTGGCTATCGAAAGAAACGAGTTGGAGCAGGTAAATGCTGACATGCAACTGTTCTCGAAGGTAGTTTCTCAGAACCGCGATTTTCAGCTGCTGTTGGAGAATCCAATCGTAAAGTCAGATAAGAAGCTGGCAGTAATTAATGCCATTTTCCAGGGTAAGGTACAGGAGCTGACGCTGTCCTTCTTTAATCTTGTCGCCCGGAAAAATCGTGAATCGGCACTTGAAGCCGTTGCAAAATCTTTTCAAGACCAATACAAAGTAGAAAAAGGAATACAGACAGCCGAAGTAATTTCTGCTGTACCTCTTTCTCCTGCACTACGCGATGAGCTGGGACAACGCCTTGTTGCTGAAACAGGCAAACGTATTGAGCTGGTTGAGCGCGTAGATCCTTCACTGATCGGTGGCTTTGTGCTGCGCGTAGGTGATAAACAAATTGACAGCTCTGTGAAGAACAGTCTTCGCAAGCTGAAGAATAATTTTAAAGACAACCCATACATCAATAAACTATAATCATGGCAGAAGTAAGACCTGATGAAGTATCAGCCATATTGAGAGGGCAGCTATCTAACTTCCGTACCGAGGCGGAACTGGAAGAAGTAGGTACTGTACTGCAAGTGGGTGACGGTGTCGCTCGAATTTACGGACTTTCTAAAGCACAGTCCGGTGAGCTTTTAGAGTTTGAGAACGGTCTGCAGGCCATGGTTCTGAACTTGGAAGAAGACAATGTAGGTGCCGTATTACTTGGAGACTACAGCGAAATTAAAGAAGGTGCGACCGTAAAAAGAACAAACCGTATTGCCTCTGTAAAAGTAGGTGAAGGTATTGTTGGTCGTGTTGTAAATACATTGGGTTTGCCTATTGATGGTAAAGGCCCTGTTACTGGCGAACTATACGAAATGCCTTTGGAGCGTAAAGCACCAGGTGTGATTTTCCGTCAGCCAGTTAACGAACCAATGCAGACAGGTATCAAGGCAATTGACTCCATGATTCCGGTTGGCCGTGGTCAGCGTGAGTTGATCATCGGTGACCGTCAGACAGGTAAAACTGCGGTAGCCATTGATACTATCCTGAACCAGCGCGAATTTTTCGATAGAGGCGAGCCTGTTTACTGTATCTATGTGGCCGTAGGCCAGAAAGCATCTACCGTTGCGCAAGTAGTAAAAGCCCTGCAAGAAGGTGGTGCGATGGAGTATACTACTGTTGTAGCTGCATCTGCCGCTGACCCTGCTCCAATGCAGTTCTTCGCACCATTTACAGGTGCTGCTATCGGTGAGTTCTTCCGCGATACAGGCCGCCCTGCACTTATTGTGTATGATGACCTGTCTAAGCAGGCTGTTGCATACCGTGAGGTATCGCTGTTGCTAAGAAGACCACCAGGACGTGAGGCTTATCCAGGTGACGTATTCTACCTGCACTCTCGCTTATTGGAGCGTGCTGCCAAAGTAACTTCTTCTGACGAGATCGCTCGTAACATGAACGATTTGCCAGACTCTATCAAGCATTTGGTGAAAGGTGGCGGTTCATTAACAGCGCTTCCTATCATTGAAACGCAGGCTGGTGACGTTTCTGCTTATATCCCGACAAACGTAATCTCTATTACGGATGGTCAGATATTCCTGGAGACAAACCTGTTCAACTCTGGTATTCGTCCGGCTATTAACGTAGGTATTTCGGTATCACGTGTAGGTGGTTCTGCCCAGATTAAGTCGATGAAGAAAGTAGCTGGTACCTTGAAGCTGGATCAGGCACAGTTCCGTGAACTAGAGGCATTTGCTAAGTTCGGTTCTGACCTGGATGCATCAACTAAGCTGACTATCGAGCGTGGTCGTCGTAACCTTGAAATCCTGAAGCAGGCGCAGTTCTCGCCGGTAGCTGTAGAAGAGCAGGTTGCCATGATCTACTGTGCTACCAACGGTTTGCTTGATGAGGTTCCTGTTTCAGAAGTAAGAGCGTTTGAAGGTGAGTACCTGCGCGCCCTGCGTGCACAGCACACAGATGTTCTGAACGGCTTAAGAGCTGGTAAACTGGATGATCAGATTACTGGTACACTGAAGCAGGTTGCGAAAGAGATTTCAGCTAAATATAGAAAATAGTCATAGTCAAGGAATTAGGAGTTAAGAGCAGTTCGCTTTTAACTCCTAATTTTATGTTTATAACAATAGTATGGCAAGTTTAAAAGAGGTTAGAAGCCGCATTGTATCGGTGTCTTCGACACAGCAGATCACGAAAGCCATGAAAATGGTGTCGGCTGCTAAGTTAAGACGCGCGCAGGATAGCATTATGCGTATGCGCCCTTATGCGCAGCGCCTGAGTGGCATTCTGACGAACCTTTCATCAATGACAGAAGGCTCTGTAGAAAACCAGTATGCTCAAAAGCGTGAGGTTAACAGCGTGCTGATCATTGCCGTAACCTCTGACCGTGGCTTGGCGGGTGCATTCAACTCGAACATTGTAAAAGGAGTTGTCTCACTTATTCAAAACAAGTATAGCGCTCAGTTTGAAGCAGGAAGAGTAACAGTGCTGACGATAGGCCGCAAAGGAAACGATGCCTTCCGCAAGAGAGGCATGAACGTAATCAGCGACTATGCCAATCTTTTCTCTACCTTATCTTTTGACGCTGTACGTGAAGCGGCTGAACGAGCAATGGCTGGCTTTGCGAGTGGAGAGTTTGATCAGGTTGATCTTGTTTTTAACGAGTTTAAGAACGTAGCTACTCAGGTTGTGCGCCAGGAGCAGTTCCTTCCAATAGTGGAGAAACCAGCTGCAGAGATTGATCCTGCTGCCATGCAGGTAGATTACACATTTGAGCCATCTAAAGAAGAAATCATACTTGAGCTGATTCCGAAGTCGCTTAAAATTCAGGTATACAAAGCTGTGCTGGAGTCTAATGCCTCTGAACATGGTGCCCGTATGACAGCCATGGATAAAGCAACAGAGAACGCTGGAGAGTTAATCAAGGAATTAAAGCTGACCTATAACAGGACACGCCAGGCTGCCATCACGAAAGAGATTCTCGAAATCGTGGGTGGTGCCGAGGCCTTAGCAGCCAAATAAAAAGCTTCCAAAAGCAAGACAGCAGCGCCCATCAGCACAGGTGGGCGCTGCTTATTTTTTGAGGGGTAGCCTGCAGAAGGCGCTGTTACTAAATTGTAAAATTAGGTGTGCAGCTTTAGCTAAAGGTAAAACCGTGAGAGTACTTATTATATTTGTGATAAGTAACTTTGAAAAATATGAAA
>NZ_JBHTLD010000306.1:0-4184 GCF_042678745.1 Pontibacter rugosus
ATAGTATATTTGGTATGTAAATCATCTTAAACTATTTCTACTCAGAAACACATGAAAAAGAATCTATTCTTTGCAGCAGCCTTTATGCTTGTAGCTGGCAGTGCCATGGCGCAAGGCAACGTGAGTACAGTAGACCAGTCTGGTGTCAACCAAATGGCCACTGTAACTCAAGCAGGCGCTTCGAACGCTTCAGAAGTATATCAGGAAAACAGAAAGAATATGGCTACGGTAGTGCAATCCGGTGGTTCAAACTCATCCTCTGTACTGCAAATTTCAGGTTCTTATGGCAACGAAGCTTATGCAGAGCAAGTAGGAGAGGGCAACTCTTCTGATCAGCAGCAGGGAGGCAGTGCAGTAGGCAACTATGCAGAAGTTATTCAAGAAGGTGCTGGTAATAGTGCTTTGCAAAGCCAGGTTGCTAGTAGCAACAATAACACAGCTTTGATTCATCAGTTTGGCGAAGGCAACGATGCCACACAGTATCAGGAAGTTGCTTCTCAATCTAACTTCGCGCATATCGACCAGGCCGGTTCTGGCAACATAGCCCTGCAGGATCAGTCATTTGTAAGTGGTGCCAATGTTGCCTATATCAATCAGGAAGGTACGATGAACGAAGCGACCCAGGAGCAGACAAACGTTTCCCTGGCCAACTCGGCTCAGATTTTCCAAAATGGCTATTGGAACTACGGCAACCAGTATCAAAACAACATTTCAGCGCTTAATTCTGCTTTGATTGTGCAAACAGGTGGTGTAAATGAAGCTTACCAGTATCAGGAAGACCTAAGTGGTTTCAACACCGCTACCGTTACGCAGTCTGGAGACTTTAACTACGCGTCTCAGGACCAGAGCATGCTTAGCGGCTTAAACTCTGCCTCTATCAGCCAGCAGGGTGATGGTAACAACGGCTACCAGTTTCAGTCAGAAGGTGCAGATCTTACCGCAACCTTAATGCAGAACGGCGACGATAACTTCTCTGACCAATACCAGAGCGGCACCAGCCACGTGTCTACCGTGATGCAAAACGGTAACAGCAACACATCTATTGTGACACAATCCAATAACTAACTTTCTTAAAGCTAAAGTCCTTAACGTACCTTAATCATAGGTGCGTTAAGGTTCTTTCGCTTGTATCATACTCTTTTGTGATTCATTTCAGTTTCACTTATAAACCCTGTATATAATGAGGAAATCTTACATTTTTGCGGCTGCCTTTACGTTGGTAGCAGGATCGGCTTTTGCCCAAGGTAACACAAGTCTAGTTGAGCAAACTGGCATAGGCAACAGTGCTACTGTAAGCCAGTATGGTGCAGCTAACGAATCTGAAGTATTACAGGCAGGGACTGCGAATACTGCTGAAGCTACGCAGTATGGCTCTGACAATATTGCCTATCAAACCCAGGCAGCCGGTGAAGACGGGACTTCTCAGGGTAATTCAGCTGTGATAGAACAAGGAGCAGCAGGTGCTGGTGCAACCAACAATTACGCAGAGCAAAGCCAGCAAAGCTACAGTATAGACAACATGGCCTATGTGTCGCAGGCAGGTTCAGGAAACGCTTCTTTCCAGAGCCAGGATCAAGTATCACTTGATAACGTAGCCGGTATTACACAGAGCGGTAACGGTAACGATGCACAGCAATACCAGAGCAATCTCAGTTTATCAAACATAGCCCTTATTTCACAATCAGGAAATGGTAATGTGGCTGGGCAGGAGCAAACTGATTATAGTGCCGGTAACCTGGCAGCAATAGAGCAGGAAGGCAACAATAACGAAGCCTCGCAGCAGCAGTATATTGATGCTTATGATAACGTAGCCGAAATTTCTCAGAGCGGAAATGGTAACTATGCTTTCCAGGAACAAGGGCTAGGTGCTGATAATGTTATCTCCTCTACGCAAGATGGCAATAAAAACTATTCTGAGCAGTACCAGCAGTATGGCGACTTTAACAGAGCTACTGTTTCTCAGTTTGGCGACTCAAATTATGCTGGTCAGTTACAGTCTGGCAGCAGCCATATCTCAACCATCACTCAAACAGGAAATAATAACTCGGCAGTAACACTGCAATACGATAACTAATACATAGCACTTGCTGCCTTAGCTTCTGACATTAAGCGCAAAAGCTAAGGCAGCAAGTTTTGTATCAAACTTACCACAACGCCTCTGCTTCTTTCGCCTACCCGCCTCAGGTTCATTATTTTCCCTTACCTGATTATTTAGCTATCAAATTGATTTCTCAGTTTCCTAAATATCCAACTCTAAAGCTTACTAATTATGAAAAAGAACGTTTTTTTTGCAGTTGCCTTCACGTTTGTAGCAGGCGCAGCTTTTGCTCAAGGTAATACAAGCAGTGTGTTACAGCACGGTATGAATCAGTCGGCTATGGTAAGTCAGACTGGCGCAACTAACTCTTCTCAAGTAAACCAGGGTGGCACTGTGTCGCCGATGAGTAAAAACAACCTAGCTGAAGTTGATCAGTCAGGTTCAGGCAACTCCTCTGTTATCAAGCAAGATAACCGTAACAACCAGGCTTTTGCAACTCAAATTGGTGAGGGTAACCGCTCTTCACAAATGCAGTTAAACAGATCTAATGATAACATTGCCACTGTATACCAGCATGGTGATGGTAACTCTGCCGATCAGTATCAGGCAGACAATTCGAGCAACAACGAGGCTACCATTGAGCAAGGTTTAAATGGTGCTTCTGCCGATAATAACCGTGCTATACAGTACCAGCGCAACTTTAGCGGCCAAAACTATGCTTACATACAGCAGACTGGCGATAACAACTTTGCTGAGCAATATCAGAATGATGTTTCTGCTTTGAATGAGGCTTATATTTATCAGAGTGGAGATGGCAACTATGCTGATCAGACCCAAAGTCTGGTAAGTGCTGGTAACTATGCTGTAGCAACGCAATCTGGCCATGATAACTCTTCTGTACAGAGACAGGAGTATGTAAGTGCCCTAAATACTGCATCTGTTGTACAGTCAGGCGATAACAACGATGCACACCAACGTCAGATCTGGGTTTCAGCAGCAAATACTGTTGTAGCTGTTCAATCTGGCGATAACAACAGATCAGATCAGTTTCAGCAGGATGTAAGTGGCCTGAATTACGCCGGTGTAATGCAGAGCGGTAACGGAAACTATGCTTCTCAACAACAAGTTGAGTTGAGCGGTTTATTAAATCAAGCTATCATCAGCCAATCAGGAGATAACAACACTGCGTATCAGGATCAGTCTATGGGCGGTGCTAACTATGCTGAACTTAACCAGAGCGGCAGCGACAACTACTCTTTACAGAATCAGGAAGGCTTCTACAACTGGTCTGTTACAAATCAGTCAGGCGGTATAGGTAACAGCTCAACTGTATACCAGTCCGGCTCTAATCAAATGAGTACTGTAAATCAGCATGGCTCAAATAACACAGCCGTCGTAGTACAAGGTAATTAATGACAGTAATAATCTAAGGCGGGCTTGTCCCGCTTTAGATTATTTTATATATTTCTACCAGTAAATTTACAGCTATGAAAAAATTGCTATTACTACCTGCTCTTATCTGTGTTGCCTTTACTGCCGCCTTTGCCCAGGAGACAGAATCAGGCGATTTATTAATGCAGCAGGTAGAGAAGAATCAGTACATCAGGCAGCAAATATCAGCTAGTAACAACCAAAGTAGTGCTGCTATAATTCAGCAGAGTACAAATGTGGTCTACCTCATGCAGTCCGGAAATGCAAATGCTATAAGCGTTAAGCAGAATGGCGAAGGGAATGTGCTTGACCTGGTGCAGAAAGGACAAGGCAACTCTTATGAGGGGAATTTCAGCGGAAGCAACAATATCAGCACTGTTTCTCAGCAGGGGAAAGAAAACCGGTTAATTCAGGACATCAGTGCAAATGGCCAGCTTTACATCATCTCCCAAAAAGGCGCAAACAACGAACTGATTCAAATTGAAAATGGCACGAACACTTTGCCTTATCAAATAACCCAGCAAGGAGAGGGGATGCGTGTGATTGTGGAAAATGGTGGAATTGGGACCGGTCAATAACGCCTTGCTTGACTAAAACCTTTAGAGAATTTGTAGAAAAACATTAGAATTTAACCTGTTCAGAAAATATATTTGTATATAGGTATATATTTTATTTAATTTAGTATTAAATCACTGCACCTTGGTTGAATAAGGTG
>NZ_JBHTLD010000307.1:0-4160 GCF_042678745.1 Pontibacter rugosus
TACCTTGATAAAGATCCTGTTTTTGTTTTGAGTTGTGGTGTGCTGATTTACCAGGCCGGTATTTCTATGGCGTATGCCATGTTTAACGATGCCTTAGCCGAGTCTTATAATACAGCACGCATCTGCCTTTGCATTGTGTTTGTTCTTAATATATTTTTTTATGCTGTGTTAACTATGGCGTTAAAAAGAAGCCCTGTAAAATGAGTACACTCGAGCCAGTTATACTTATTACGCCTGTACTGCTTGTTCTGTCGGTAGGTATTATTGTGTTTGTGGTACTTTACCAAAGGCGCATGCTGCAACACCAGGAGCATCTCCGGGAGCTGCAGGACGTTAAACAGCAGCAGTTGCTGGAGGTTACCTTGCAAACACAGGAAGATGAGCGCCGCCGGGTAGCACGCGACCTGCACGATGAAGTAGGGGCGATGCTGGCACTCATCAAACTCAATCTTTACCAGCTGGTAAATAATGTAGAGGTGAAGGATGAAGGTTTATTAACGGCAGGCTACAATATAAAGCAGCAACTGGATGATGTGCTGAGCAGCGTGCGCCGTATCTCCCATGACCTGATGCCGGTAGTGCTGGAGAAGATGGGGCTTGTACAGTCGTTGGAGGCGCTGCGCCGTACCTTGGCCAGTGGTAGTAACCAGCTGGAAATGATAGTGAAGTATAACGAGAAGAATAGAAGGTTAAACCCGAAAAACGAACTACTGCTGTATCGGATGGTGCAGGAGCTACTGAACAATACACTGAAGCACGCGGAGGCCACACAAGTAACGGTAGAGCTACTTTTTGAATCTGAAAATATTCTGCTTGTTTATACCGATAACGGAAAAGGCTTTAACCTTCATACTTTGCAGGAGGGGGAAAACCTGCAAGGAGGAGGTTTAGGCATTATGAGTCTCCAGAGCCGTGCGGCTCTTATGGGTGGACATATTACCCTTACATCCTCGCCCGGTGCCGGTATCAGAGCCGAAATCAATGTGCCGGTTATGCATGCAAAGAAATTAGCACACACAACCAATTAATTTTATAGTATGAATTACCAGCCTCTAACATTAGCTATTGCTGATGATCACATCTTGTTCCGGAAGGGGGTTCTGGAACTGTTAAAAGGCTTTAGCGAAATAACGCTTGTAGCTGATGCAAGTAATGGCGCCGAACTGCTGGAGCTTGTGGAATCTAATCTACCCGATATATTTATGCTGGATCTGGAGATGCCGGAGATGGACGGTGTAGACACTTCACGATACCTGCTTTCCAAGTATCCTCATGTAAAAATACTGATCATGTCTACTTATGGAGACGAAGCGCTGGTAGATAACCTGTTGGAGGAGGGCGTTAAAGGATATCTCTTGAAGAATTCTGAACCAGATGAACTCCGGCAGGCGCTACAGGCGCTTAAAGCCGGAAAATCATACTATTCTTCAGCCATCAAGATAGAGGTGCCTTGCAAGTGATAGGTAGGTAAAAGCAACTCAAAAAGCTTGGTTAAAATAAAACTGAGGCTGATTGGCTTTATTAAGTGATAACATCTTGTTTTTGAATTTTAATTTTCAAATATTTATATAAACTTTTTCAACTATATAAAGTATAGATGTTATATATGTTGTCTCTAATATTTGAACGAATTACTTTGTCTTTGGCTAAAGCTACAATCGTGCACTTAGTGTGGATTCTGAGCTGTGTAATGGTTACAACTGGGGCAAATGCACAGCAGAAAGCTACTGAAACAGAAGTAAAGCAGGATACAATAAAGGAAAATGTACAGACGCAGCAACGGGCATACGAGCAGCTGAATAAGTTTGAGCAGCCTGTACGGAACTCTGCCGATCTGGAGATTGACGGACTTGTGGTAGATGAAACAATCACTAAAATGGGCAGTGATTTTTATGACATCTTTCAGCGTCAGTGGGAAGCTCCGCCCATGGCAAAGAACTTTACTATAAAAATAAAGGAGCTGCCGGCTCGCGGTAACAGCGCCTTGATACAAGTAAGTATAAATGACCAAAATATACTGGAGCAACAGATGCAACCCAAGTATGATCTTATAGAAGAGATAGCGACCTATGCCGTAGGTCTTGCTTACGAACACCTGGTGCAGGACCACCTACAGCAGCAACTAGAAGCTGAAGGCAAGAAAGCCCGGGAGTTATTTTAAAAAAGTCTTATCCATCACTCCTCATACAGAATACCGCATGAAAAAAACTTACTTATTAGGCATTTTATTTATTGTTTTGTTTTTAGGGGCAGGTAAAGTACAGGCACAAGACCTGGTCTACCGGCCGGTTAATCCTGCTTTTGGTGGCGAAACGTTCAACTATCAATGGCTGCAAAGTTCGGCACAATCACAGGATAAACTTAAAGACCCCGCTGCTACTAAATCATCTTCTGGATCGCAGGACCCGCTTGAAAATTTTAAACAAAACCTGGAGCGCCAGATTCTAAGCCAGCTTTCACGGCAACTGATTACAAGCCAGTTTGGCGAGGGTGGTTTGGAGCCCGGTAGTTATACTATAGGTAATTATCAGATCGAGGTAACGGAAGGAACTGGTGGTGTGATAATACAGATTGTGGATATCGGCACAGGTAACCAGACTACTGTTACAGTTCCTTATTATTGATCCCTTCTGAGAATCATTTTCTTTGCCACGCCAATTACCCAGTTTACCCTTATACCCTTATTTCATGCAAAACAGCTTTTCCTTTTACCTCAGGGTGCTACCTGCTCTTTTACTGCTGCTAGCCTCTGGTTGTGCTCCGTATTTCAATCAACCTATGCAAACATCAAGGGCTGCCTTAGGAGTGCCCGCTCCCGGCAACGATGCCTTGGTAAGCCTGCCGCCTCCGCAGCAAAAAGTTGTGGCCGCCGTTTACAAATTCCGCGATCAGACAGGGCAATACAAACCCTCTGCCACTGGTGCCAGCTGGTCTACAGCTGTTACTCAGGGCACAACCACCATCCTGCTTAAATCTTTAGAAGAGTCAGGCTGGTTTACGCCAATCGAGCGTGAAAACCTGGGAAACTTACTGAACGAACGAAAGATTATACGTTCTACAAGGGCTGAGGCAGAACAATTGACAGGTAAACCAGAACCACTGCTCCCGTCACTGCTTTTTGCCGGTATTATACTGGAAGGGGGTATTATTTCTTATGATGCCAATGTTATTACAGGAGGCGCCGGTCTGCGTTACTTTGGTGCCGGTGGCTCAGGGCAGTACCGCGAAGATAAGGTAACGGTGTATCTGCGAGCGATTTCCACCAGTACCGGCGAGATCCTTAAAACGGTTTATACTTCTAAAACTATCCTGTCCCAATCAATGGACTTTGGCGTGTTCCGCTATGTAAAGTTCAAGCGCCTGCTCGAGGCTGAAACAGGATTCACTTATAATGAGCCATCTGAGATAGCCGTGAAGGAAGCTATTGATAAAGCTGTGCAAAGCATGGTGATTGAGGGGATGCTGGCAGGCTACTGGAGGCCGCAAACCAAGGAGGCCCTGGACAGCCCAATCGTGAAAGAGTATTTGCAGGAAAAACAGGATGCGCAGAATTCTGATATACATGGCCAGATTATGGCACAGCGCCGCGGCGCTATAGGTATAAGTGTTGCAGGTGGCGCTCTGCGGTATAACGGAGACTATTCTGATCCGAAGATAACACCAATGGCAGAAGCGGGTTTGCGATTTAGTACCCGTAGTAATTTATCGTTTGATGTGCGCGTAGGAGGGGGAGAGCTATCTACAGAACGAAATTTCCAACAGAAAATAGTGTACGGTGAGGTAGATGTTAACTATAATCTGTTTCCGATGCTAGCCCATACACCTTACCTGCAGATTGGCGCCGGCGCCCTTTCTACAGGAGGCAATCTGGGAGACGCCTTAGGGAATGTATCTTTCAATAATCTGAACAGTTATGTTAAAGCTGGCCTCGGTGTTGAGTTTATGGCAAGTAAACGCTTTGGCGTAGAAGCAAACGTGTTTAGCTCCTATATGTTGAATGATACGATGGATGAAGTACAGCGTGGAAGGTTTAATGATTACTACTGGGGTGGAAAAGTAGGTGTAAACTATTATCTGAATTTATTCAAATAGTTTAAAGCTGCCTTAGCGTCTGGAAAAGGGGCATCTGCACAAAGTGCAGGTGCCCCTTTTCTTTTTCA
>NZ_JBHTLD010000308.1:0-4127 GCF_042678745.1 Pontibacter rugosus
TTTAAATTATTTTAAATAAGTTGTTGAAAAACAAGCTTGATAGGATTAATGTTTTATAAAAGCCAGGATACCTTATTCCTACACCTGCTGTAAATCTTGTGCCAACACGCCAGCATGTAACTTGTTTGGGCTTACATGGATACAGGTGTTGTAATTAGTTTGCCTCTTATAAGTATAGAATACCATCCTGCTCCCGCACTAACGAGAATGGCTCTTCGTCTAGCATCAGAAAGCCTGACAGGTTGGCAAAGTCAAATGCGTTACTTAACTGCAGGGCACTCCAAAAGCTTAAGGTAGTTTCTGCGGTACAGCTTAGCACCGTAAACAAACCGTTTTTCTTTGCCAACTGCAGTAAGCGAATCGTATTCAGGTATCCTCCGGCCTGCATCATATCAATGTTGATGCCATGAAACTGCGTACGAAGCAATTCAAAACCTACTGTATCTGTAATTGACTCCTTTGCAACCAATGGCACCGGGCTACTGCTCTTGATATGGGCATAGGCAGCTAATTTCGTAGCTGGCATCGGCTGCTCCACAAAAAGTACCCTCCTTTTGTCCAGGGCAGATAAAAAGTACAGCAACTCCTCTTCCTGCTGCCAGCTTTCGTTACCGTCAATCACAATGGGCTTGGCAGTGGCCTCCAGCAAACTGGCTACCAGCTCAGCCCCTTGCTCCTGGTTTACTTTTAAAGTAAGGTACTGAAAACGCTCCAGTTCATGTGTTTCTAAAAACGCCCCTATTTCTTCAGGCTCCATAACAGGCAAGGTAAAGCCAGTTGGCTGCGGCACCGGCAGTGATTGTCCCAGCATCTGGTAAACGGGTATAGCTTTGTGCTGACAAAAGTAATGGAGGTAAGCCGACTCAATGGCAAAGCGTAACGAACTGATAGGCGGATGCTGTTCTAACAGCTGCAGCAGCTCATCCATACTTTGCACCTGCGCCAGGCCGCCCAGCAACAGCACTTTATACTGCTTCAGCAGCAGGTCTGCCGTGTCGCCGTGGCGCACATCGGGAGCTGCTTCGCCAAAACCGTTAAATGTACCATCCGATACCTGCACCAGGAAGTTTATTTTATCACTGGCAGGTGCGTGTGCAGCCTTTAATGTGTATTTGAGTTTTAGGTGCAAAGCCTCTATGCGCCATGTAAGCATATGAAAAATAAATTGAGCGTAAAATTTACTTGAAATTGCATTTTTTATCTCAAACAAGCCAATTTTGATGCACCTACTGCGCAATAAGAATAAAATTGTTTTCTGGGCTTTATACGGTGTAAAATAATGATTAAGAATCGTGCTTTGGCTATTTGCGAATGTGTTTCCAACCAGTATATTTGCTAAGCTAATGTAGGTGTGCCCTGTCGGCATATTCCTTATTTTTTGGCTTTACAGCCGCACTTGCTACAAAGGCTTTTTTGTGGGCGAAGGCTACCATTGGCCGTGCCTTTATACTTTAATTATGATATGAAAAAGTCTTTTTTACCAATGGCTGCGCTGTTAAATATAACCATAGCTGCCATACTTACTGTACTGCAACAGTACAATTTTATTTCCCTGCCGACAGATGTGCTGATGGCTATCCGCTGGATTGTGATTGGCGTACTGCTCGGGTACGGCTTACAGAAACGCTCCCTCACTACCTGGATTCTGGTCAGCATGGTGGTAGGCTGCGAGATTGGCTACGACTTTCCTGAATTTGCCGTTAACCTGAACGTACTCAGCAAGATATTCCTGAAGCTGATCAAGACCATTATCGCTCCGCTTATTTTTGGAACGCTGGTGGTAGGCATTGCCGGCCACTCCAATCTGAAACAAGTAGGAAGCATGGGCTGGAAAGCCATTCTATACTTTGAGATTGTCACCACACTGGCCTTGTTTATTGGCCTGGCTGCCATTAACTTAAGTCAGGCAGGTGTAGGCATAGACCCAGGCCTGGCGCAAAGTCAGGAAGAAATCACCCCGGTTGCCGCACAAAGTACCTCAGACATAATCCTGCACGTTTTCCCGGAGAACATCGTAAAATCCGTGTCCGAAGGTCAGGTGCTTCAGATTGTAGTATTCAGCGTATTGTTCGCGATTGGGTTGGCTATGGTGAGCGAGAAAAAACGAAAGCCGATGATCGACTTCTGCGAGAGTCTTTCTGAAACCATGTTCAAGTTCACCAATGTGATCATGTACTTCGCCCCGATCGGTGTTGGTGCAGCCATTGCTTATACTGTTGGGCACATGGGCTTTGGCATTCTGCTAAACTTGTTCCAGTTACTAGTTACACTATATGTAGCCCTAATTGCCTTTGCTGTGTTGGTACTGCTGCCTGTGGCGCTGATCGCGCGCGTACCGATTGTTCGTTTCTTAAAAGCCATTTCTGGTCCGGTATCTATTGCCTTTGCTACTACTTCTTCAGAGGCAGCCTTACCACGAGCCATGGAAGAAATGGAGAAACTGGGTGTACCGCGTAAAATTGTAGCCTTCGTGATGCCAACTGGTTATAGCTTTAACCTCGATGGCACAACATTATACTTAGCCCTTGCCTCTGTTTTTGTGGCACAGGCAGCAGGCATCAATTTGACTTGGGAGCAACAATTGGTGATGGTGTTTACCCTGATGCTAACAAGCAAGGGAGTGGCCGGTGTTCCACGTGCATCGCTGGTAATTCTGCTCGGCACAGTCGCCTCTTTCAACCTGCCAGTTTGGCCTGTGTTCGCCATACTTGGTATCGATGAGCTGATGGACATGGCCCGTACTTCCATCAATGTAACAGGTAACTGCCTTGCCACTGCCGTGGTAGCCCGCTGGGAAGGTGAATTTCACCCGGAGCGTGAAGTTGGCTTGGTTGAAACTACAAACCCTGAACTGATGCACGAGCAGCGCGAGGAAGACAGAACAGCAGAACTGGTGTAAAGCAGCTCAGGAGGTACTGTATACTTCCTGAGCACGCCGCCTAATAACATAAACACAGAACCCGCTCCTGCTCATGGCAAGGGCGGGTTTTTGTTTAGAAACCACGAGATTGCTGGTGCAAAACTCTTTGGAAGAGATTTATACTATATAGTATATTCGTTAGTCGATTACATTTATTTGTTTATATTGGATGTATAGAGGGAGTAGTACTCCTGCTAGCCAGTAGTTAGCGTCAATAACAAATGAAATTAAAATCCTTCCAACTTTTTCTTGTTAGTGCAGCAATCGTTTCATTGGCATTTACATGTGTGATGTTTAACATCCGAGACAGTTTCACCCCATATGGTGTGGCTCTTATTGCCTCTGTTGTCATAAGCGTAACAGGGTTGGTCAAAGGTCTGATAGAAGTTAAGGGAAAGGCAGAAACTTGGGTATGGCTTGGTATGGTGGGCAACTTATCAATACTCCTTCTATTTGGCTTTATTGTCTATTTAGCCTACGAGATATTAGACAAGAAAAAGTCGATGCCCTATGCCCCCTCATCTGTCATCAGGAGCGTAAGTGTCAACCACGACACCCTCAACAGTGGGGAGGTTTATGAAGTTACTATTCTATCTGATTCCAGTTATTACAACCGCTTTGGAGAATACCCGCAATTAAAGGTAAATAACCATTCTTACTTCCCCCTTACATCATCAACTTTGTCGCTTCAGTTCATTACATCAGCGGATACTGTTGAAGGGGCAACTGTGAAGAAAAGCCTCAACCTTAAGTTCAAGCTGAAGCAAACATCAAAGAAGGACACGGTGCTTCATTATGACAGGATGTACTTTGTAACAAACCTTGAATCAAGCCCACGAAGTGAAGGGGAATTGATAAATGGTAGAAAAGAGGGGTTGTGGCGCTTTTGGTATAATAATGACAGGCACCAGCTTAAGGAAGAAAAAGTCTATTATAAGGGGCAATTGAATGGAAAAAGAACCTTGTACTGGGAGAACGGCAATCTCATGAGAATTTACGCTTACAAAGAAGGGGGACTTAACGGTATGTCCTATTGGTTCTCTTCAGCAGGAGACCTTCATGACTCCCTCTTATATAAAAACAACAAAGAAGTAAGAATAACAGAACGCTAATCGTGTAGACGGCCCTGCCACCTCTAGGTAGCAGGGTGCGCCTCACACACCACTGTACGTACGGGTCTCGTATACAGCGGTTCGTTAAGTTGTGG
>NZ_JBHTLD010000309.1:0-4111 GCF_042678745.1 Pontibacter rugosus
AAGTATGGCTGTTGTACTTATGTGGCCATACGCACGCTTAGCAACATCATGAAGAAAACATTTATACTACTGTCTTTTCCGCTTGTCTGTCTTTTCAGTTGTAGTGCAGGCAATGCAGAGGTAGAAGAAAAAGCAGTCCTCGAAAGCCGTGTCATGAGCGTTCATGATTCAGCGATGGCCAGAATCGGGGAGATTTACAAAATTCGCCGCCAATTACGAGCCCTGCGCGATACAATGGAGATACAGCAGGCTGACACTGCTGTTTTAGGTGCCTTGCAACAGGAAATAAACTCGCTTAACCAGGCCGACGAGGTAATGATGCAGTGGATGCGCCAGTACAAAGCACCTGATACCTTACAGGCCAAAGCTGCAAAGGAATACCTGCAAAACGAATTAGTTAAAATTGAACGCGTACAAACTGTTATGGATAGCTCTATACAGGCCGCACAATCAACTGCAAACAAGTATGACCAACAGAAATAAACTCAGCTTAAAACGTATCCTTACAAGCGCTGCATTAGCACTGGCAGCCCTTGTTTTTTATGGTTGCGACAGCAGCAGCTCTGAAAAAACGCTGCCGATATTCGGGGAGCGAGAGACTGTGGAGCGTACGGTAAACGGTGAGGTTGTAACAGATACAATTTACCACCAGATACCTGATTTTGCCTTTGTGAATCAGGATAGCCAGCGCGTAACGCAGGAAGCGGTGCAAGGCAAAATTTACGTGACAGATTTCTTTTTTACCACCTGCCCAAGCATCTGCCCAAAAATGAAAAGCCAGATGCTACGGATATATGAAGCTTATAAAGATAACCCGCAGGTACTGCTACTGTCTCACTCCATCGATCCGCAACACGATACAGTTGCCGTTCTACGCGACTATGCCGACAGACTGGGGATAGAAACAAATAAGTGGCACCTGCTCACCGGCGAGAAAGACAGTATATATGATATTGCTACAAAGTACTTGGTGGCAGCTCAGGAAGATGAAGGTGTAGCCGGTGGTTTTGCCCATGGCGGCAATTTTATACTTGTAGACGGAGAGCGCCACATCAGGGGCAACTACGATGGCACTGTGCAGGAAGATGTGGACAAGCTAATAGAAGATATCGAGGTGCTGCTGAACGAAAAGAAGCATGAGAAAAAGTAGATTTGTAGCGGTGGTGCTGGGTATTTTTACGCTCACCACCCTTACACAATGTTTCACAGAAAAGCAGGATGAAGGCAAGCGCCTGTATGAGCAGCAATGCCAGAGCTGCCACCTGGAAGATGGAAGCGGCCTGCGAGGCCTGATACCCCCCATTGCCAAGGCAGATTACCTGCAAACACACCGCGATGAGCTGCCTTGTATTATTCGCCACGGGTTGCAAGGCCCCATAGTTGTAAACGGCAAAGAATATAACAAGGAGATGCCCGGCCTTGAGGCGCTACGCGAAGACCAGATCACGAACCTGCTCAACTACATCCAGACAAATTACGGCAACAACAACCAACGCTATACTTTTGAAGAGGTAGAACAGTTGCTGGAGCAATGTCCGGTTCCCCAATAATTTTTTTAGCACGATAAATCAAAAAGCCCTGCATGTGCTGGACATGCAGGGCTTTTTGATTTATCGTGTAGAGGCGCATTTATCCAGAGGAGCTCTACTGCTCTTACAACAGGTCCTGCAGCTTATACCCTTCTTCGGCATCAAACCAATCCCGGATCAGCTCAAAAGCAATGGAGAATTGCGGCGGCAGCAGCAGCGTACTGTGTTGCAGACCTTCTTTTATTTCATCCCGTGTAAACCATCGCGCATCCTCCAGTTCTTTGTTATCCACCTGTATGGCACGATTTGCAGCCACTGCCTTAAAGCCTACCATAATAGAGCCCGGAAAAGGCCAGGGCTGCGAGGAGTGATATGTGACAGACTGTAAACTTACGCCTGTCTCCTCCATAGCTTCTCGGGCTACAGCCTGCTCCAGCGTTTCGCCTGGCTCCAGAAAACCAGCCACCACGGCAAACATACCTGTCGGCCATACTTGCTGGCGCCCAAGCAGGCAGGCATTGCCTTCCGCTATGAGTACAATCACAGCAGTGTCTGTGCGAGGGATATGGTGCCTTTTACAAGCTTCGTTAGTACAGTACCGCACATGGCCAGCTTCGTGGCTAACGGTAGGGCTTGCACAGTTTTCGCAGTACTGATGGTGCAGGTTCCAATACACCAGACCACGTGCATAGGCCAACAGTGCCCCATGTTCTTTACTTAAATGCAGAGCCACCTTTCTGATGTCGTGCAGGGCATAGCCTGCAGATAAAAGGGATGTAAGTTCCTCTTCCTGCTCTGCTGCAAAGCCCAGGGCAAAGTATGGCACCTCCCCTTCTGATCCTAAGTATACTTTTATACTTGCAACTTGCGCCAACCCCGCTGCCTCGGCACCTGACAGCAGCGCTGCTTCTTTTGCATTCTGGGTAAGCAGGTTTAGGTTGTTTAATACTATTAGTACCCGCACTTTTTCATCATGCCAGAGCGACTCCAGCCTAGCTTCATCGGCTCGTATTTCTGAATAGCGGTTAAGCGGGTTATGTGAAAAATAATTCATCTAATTTAGTTTTGCAATGAAACAGTTACACAACTTATCACTGTTATACAGCCAGCTGTCAGTGCTGTATGTTCTCTTAAACAGAAAAGGCCGCCGCAGGTTTTTAAATATACGCTTTGAAAAGTATGTGTATTTCAGAGTATGTTGATGCTTATACTTTACTTATTTTCAAACTTGTTCCCTAATATTTAGCTGTTTAGCATCATCAACTTGAGAGCAAGAAAGATTAACAGGTGCTTTGTATAGGAGCACCTGCTTGAAAGGTAATTTTGCTAATCCCATGTATAAAAGCATATCTTTGGTTATGCCTGATTTGCATATTAGATGGCAGCATGGCAAAAAAGTAAAATACCCTTTGCAACCGAAGCCCCTGTTTCAGGGTCTATTGATCAAAGGAGCCCCTGAAGGGGCTTACAGCTTTTAAACACAACCCAATCATCATTACTTTTTATGAAAAACCCTTTTAAGAAATCTATTGTTAGTAAAGCCGCCCTGCTCTTTTTCAGTGTAGCTTCTTTTTCGCTTACAGGTTGCATTGATGATGAAGTCGATCCAGTAGAACCAACTCCGGTTGCAGCTGTTTCGTTTTATCATGGATCACCTGACGCTCCAGATCTAGACATTCAACTTGATTCTAAAGTTATTAATAGCCAACCATTTAAGTATACTAGCTTCTCTGGCTATACCCGTTTAAGTCCGGCAGCGTACCGTATTAAGTTTACACCTGTGAACACTGCCACAGCTTTTGTTGACTCTAGCTATACTTTTAAAGATGGTAAAGTATATTCTGTATTTGCTGTAAACAGGCAAGCGGATATGGAGTTACTTATAGTACAGGATAGCACAAATGCACCGGCTTCAGGCAATGCGGTGCTACGTGTGGTTAACTTGTCTCCTGACGCCCCGGAAATTAATATCAGCACCAAAGGATCAACTGCTGTTACGGTTGCCTCTGATTTGGCATTCAAGGAGATTACTCCATTTGCTGCATTAGCTGGTAACAGGTATAGTTTTGAAGTAACATCAGCTGACAACAATGAGGTACTACTTACTATATCCAACATCGACATTGAGGCAGGGAGAGCTTACACCTTGGTGATTCGTGGCTTTGCAACTCCGCCAGCAGGTAACACGAATGCTTTAGCAGCACAATTTATCAGAAACTAAGCTTTGCTTAGCAGCTCCCTTAAAAACCGCAGCTTTCCGCTGCGGTTTTTTTGTGCCTTTGCGCCAGAAGTGCACGGAGCTATTGTTTATAGTCAGCAAAGTAGGAGCTCTTTTACTTAAGCCATACCGGTAAATAATGTGCTTATTAGAAATGCACAATGCATGCCCCTCGAATTTACGATTCAAACCTTGCCAGCTTAGCCAAAAAGTAAAGGCCTCCAAAAGCCTAGATCATAACCTGCTCAACACGCTTATGTGTACGGATTGAGAAAACTCTACCAATTAAGTCCTACTTCTAATGCTGTTGTAGTAATATCCTACAGCTAAATAACTTAAAATAAGACCATACCTAAGTTGCCTT
>NZ_JBHTLD010000310.1:0-4092 GCF_042678745.1 Pontibacter rugosus
ATATGTTTAGCACAATGTACATTTTTTATAAAAAAAGTTACATATTGTGCTCGCACAGAAAAAAACCTCTACGATGATGTTAAATTAGCTGGGTTTTACTTCTGCTTTATAAAGAATAACAGCAGTTGCTTACGTATATTTTTGAATAGCCTAGCGGGCAGGGGCAGCTGGTTATAATGCCACTCGTAGTACGGCATAGGCTGCGAACCAAAACTTTGGTAAAAACTTGCTATACTCTCAACCATGGGGCTTTCAAAGTCAAAAACTTGCTTAGTTTCTGCATTGCGCTGGATGATGTCGTCGATTAGCAAAGTTCGCCCATTTTGTTTCCGACCCACTGCATTCGCAGCGTTAAAAATGTAGATGATATACCCCCTAAAGAAAATAAACAATCCGCCTGCGGTAATATCCCCATCTTCCGAAACAGTATACAGGAGCTCACTTGTGCCCTTTTCCACAAGCGCTGTGAATAACTGCCTTAGCATTTGATAGGCCTCATCAGCTACTCCACCATATATTTTTTGCGCAACATTTTGCTTGAATAACTGAACGAGCGGCTCAATATCATTACTCTGAACAACCCTTATCCTTTCACGGCGCGCCTTGTTCAGGTTATACTTACGATCGCGGGTATAGCCTTTCCAGATCTGTTCGTACGGAGGGTTTAGAGGCAGGTAATGCGTGTACAGCAAACGGTATGAATCAGGTTGAACTATAGCCTGCAGTGGTCCTGAATTTGCAGTATTAAAGGTATAGCCGGAGGTGTAACGATACTGTTTCTGAACTAAATCAAGAAATGTGGTAATTTGTTCGGTTGTAAGCTTGTTTCTGGAGTAGATCCCCAACTGCTGGCAAAACAGCGGCTGTTGTAAATAAGAATAGCCATACTTGTACCGCACTGGCAGCGGCATTACAGCAACATACTTGCCATCCACCTGCTCTACCAGCGCCTGCCAGTCTTTCGACACAACATCCAAATACCACGACAGCGCATATACCTGCCCCTGCACTGAGGCTTCAATACATGCATCCCAGGCAGCTTTGTCTATTTGCTTATGTTGGAGAAGGTGCGCCACGTAGCTCCAGCTTATACTTCCTCTGCCACTCCCGAAGAGAAAAAGGCGCGGTATATTTTCATCCGCACATTACGGATCAACCTTACATACAATGGAAGCGCATTACGCCTCAGAGCAAGATACTTTACCTGCCTCGCTCCAAAGCTAGCATAGAAGTGATCAATCTGATCAATCATTGGGCTCTCAAAGTCTAAGACAAAGTCTTTGCCAGCATGTTGCCTTATAATCTCGTCCAGCACCATCGTACGCCCATTCGTTACACGCCCCGTACTGTCTGCTGAGTTAAAGGCATAGCTGATTATTCCATTATACTTGAAAAACAGACAACCAGCATTCACCTTGTCTCCTGCAGTAGTATAAATAAGTTGTGCCACACCCTTCTGTTTCATCACTTGAAATAGGTCCCGTAGCAGCTGGTATGTATGCTCTGAAACGCCTCCGACTACTTTATGCTCTATATGAGTTTTAAAATGCTGAATCAATGGCTCAATATCATCACTCTCAAACATAGACAATCCTGCACGCTGCGCCCTCTTCAGGTTCATTTTACGATCGCGGGTATAGGCTCTGTAGAGGTCTGGATAGGGCTTGTTCAGATCCAGATACCGCGTATACCTGGTGGTAAGTTCATACGCACCCTCTAAAGCTTGCAGGGCTTCAGTATCGCTTAAATTGAAGCGATAGCCATTTATGAATTTATAATGCTTAACTGTTAGCTCCAGAAATTGAACCCTGATATCTGCACTACTCTGCGCTGTAGTATAAATGCCCAATTGGTGCGTGTGAAAAGGCTGCCCCAGGTATGGAAAACCCATTTTGTGAAAGCCGGGCAGTGGCATTGCAGTGATGTACATGCCGTTCTCTTCCTCCACAATAGCCTGCCACCCCGGTGAAACAACATCTAAGAACCAGGATAATGCATATACTTTATCTTCGGCAGATGTAGTTATACATGTATCCCACCTTTTCTTGTCTATCTGCTCGTGTTTGAGGTACCTGATCATACGCATAACTGCAACTCAACTATCTAAATATCTTCTCAAATTACGGCAATATTCTTTTATTTCTTTTCTTGTACTTGTTGGTAGTACTATATAGGCATATGATGCTCACATAGGGAGGCTACCTTACTTAACTTTTGCCCTACAGAAGTGGGACGTGTAAACTAAAACAAATGAGAACAAGTATGGCCGCCAGATAAAAGGAGAGGCCATTGCGAATCCACAACGGCCTCTCCTTTTCATACCCTAAACTTAGATATTAATAGATCTCTTAAGATCGTCAATCTTTAAAGTTATACTATACAAGCTTCTTATAGCGAATGCGCTTTGGCTCAGCATCGCCCAGTCGCTTCTTCTTGTTCTCTTCGTAATCGGTGTAGTTACCTTCAAACCAGTACACCTGCGAGTCTCCTTCAAAAGCAAGGATGTGCGTACAGATACGGTCCAGGAACCAGCGGTCGTGCGAGATAATTACGGCGCAACCAGCAAAGTTCTCCAGCGCGTCTTCCAGCGCACGAATGGCATTCACGTCCAGGTCGTTGGTAGGTTCATCTAGCAGCAACAGGTTGCCGCCTTCTTTTAGCGTCATGGCCAGGTGCACACGGTTGCGCTCCCCACCCGACAGCTTGTCTACTTTCTTCTCCTGATCTCCACCTGTAAAGTTGAACTTGCTCACATATGCACGCGACACAATCTGGCGGCCTGCCATCATCATGTGCTCTGTACCTCCTGATATAATCTCAAACACAGACTTGTTGCCGTCTAGCTGCGCATGCTCCTGGTCAACATAAGAAATCTGTACCGTAGAGCCTACTGTGAAGTTACCGGCATCTGGCTGCTCCTGGCCTGTGATAAGTTTAAACAGAGTAGTTTTACCCGCACCGTTTGGCCCGATAATGCCCACAATGCCACCTTGCGGCAGCTCAAAGCTCAGGTTCTCGAACAGCAGTTTATCGCCGTAGGCCTTACTTACGTTGTTCACCTCAATTACCTGAGAACCCAAACGAGGGCCGTCAGGAATGAACAGCTCCAGCTTTGCTTCTTTCTGGTTTGATTCTTCGCTTGCCAGCTTATCGTACTGACTGATACGTGCCTTCGATTTGGCATGACGTGCTTTCGGAGCCATCTTCACCCACTCCAGCTCGCGCTGCAGTGTTTTCTGGCGCTTGCTTTCCGTTTTCTCTTCCTGAGACAAGCGGTTAGCTTTCTGCTCTAGCCAGCTGCTGTAATTGCCTTTCCACGGAATTCCCTCGCCACGGTCTAGCTCCAGAATCCAGCCAGCCACGTTGTCAAGGAAGTAGCGGTCGTGGGTAACGGCAATAACAGTGCCTTTGTACTGCTTCAGGTGCTGCTCCAGCCAGTCCACCGACTCAGCATCGAGGTGGTTGGTAGGCTCGTCCAGCAGCAGCACGTCTGGCTCCTGTAGCAACAGGCGGCAAAGGGCCACGCGGCGCTTCTCACCACCCGAAAGGTTACCGATAATAGCATCTTCCGGCGGCGTGCGCAGGGCATCCATGGCGCGCTCCAGGCGGTTGTCCAATTCCCATGCGTTGTGGTGGTCTAGTTTCTCCTGCACCTCGCCCTGACGCTCGATAAGTTTGGTCATCTCATCGTCAGTCATCTCCTCGCCAAACTTCATGTTGATCTCGTCGAACTCCTTCAACAGAGCCACCACTTCGCTTACGCCCTCTTCTACTACCTCGCGTACGGTTTTAGTCGGATCCAGCTGCGGCTCCTGCTCCAGGTAACCCACTGAGTAACCCGGCGACCATACCACTTCTCCCTGTATCTGCTTGTCAACACCGGCAATGATCTTCAGCAAACTGGACTTACCCGATCCGTTAAGGCCAAGTACGCCGATTTTGGCGCCGTAAAAGAAGGATAGGTATATATTTTTAAGGACTTGTTTCTGTGGAGGGTAAATCTTACTTACCCCAGCCATTGAAAAGATAATGGTTTCGTTACTCATGTCAGCTTTTTATAGTTCTACACTAATATTCTCTCTGAAAAACCTT
>NZ_JBHTLD010000311.1:0-4019 GCF_042678745.1 Pontibacter rugosus
TAGGTAAACTGCCCTTTAAACGTCAAATTTATGCACATGGCCAATTGATTAGTTAGGGAAAGCTAAGTCTAAAATAACTCTCAAAGTAAATCTTTCGTTTTTATAAATTCACTTGGGTAACAGCAATACTGAAAGCCGGGCAACAACGGAATTGAAGGGACTATATAACCTATAGCTATGGATTACAAACAATTTCAGGACTGTATTGACGCATGTTACAAATGCGCTGCTGAATGCGACAATTGTGCTACTGCCTGCTTAAAAGAGCCGGATGTAAAGATGATGGAGCGTTGTATTGAGTTAGATTTGCTTTGTGCAGATATATGCCGGCTAGCTGCTGCTGCCATGGCAAGAGCGGATGAACACACAGTGGATTATGTAAAACAGATTTGTGGGTTATGTGCTACTATTTGCGATGCTTGCGGCGAAGAATGTGCTCAGCACGAAGCCGAGCACTGCCAGCGTTGTGCGACCGCATGTAAGCAATGTGCAGAAGAATGTAGAAGAATGTCCGCTTAATTTAAGCAATCAAAGGGGGTAAAAGCAGCCAAATAACTCTGCTTTTACCCCCTTTAACGGTTGAGTTTTTATTCAAAAAAATATAAAACAATGATCTGTCATCCTTAGGCCTAGATGCGTATAGGAGAAGAGCAAACAAAATATCTAAGCGCATGAATGAGCAAAATAATAATAGAGATCAGCTGAAATCAAATAAAGAGACACATGCAGGTGAAGAGGCGCACGCAGACGGCCACATCCCGAGTACAGGTGACAAACCACATACTGTAGCGGGAGGAAGAAGCCAGAACGTGGAATCCATCGAGGATATAAAGGAGGATATGGATGCTGGGGAAGACGAGGGGAGCGAGACAAAATAATTTGCAGGAGTGCTCGCCAGCGATTCAGTAAATCAACCACACTGTTGGCTGTGCATCTAGTTGCCGAGTCTGATAAGGCAGCATAGACTATGCATTTATTTGCGGTTTAAGTTCGGGCACAGCATACACCACTCGACTCTGAATGAGGTCGCTTTGTGCAAAAATAAATTACTGACGCACCCATGCCATGGCCTCTCCCCTTTGCTGCAGGTCAAAGTACTTAATCTCTGCGCCCGTGAAAGGCTTCATTAGCTTTGTCATCCAATTCTGCCAATTCCTGTCTCCGACGATGGCAATCCTGTTGAAATTGTTTGCGTGCTGAACGTCAAATTTAAGGTCCTCCCACAGCCCCCCAGGCTCCCAGCCTTCCACATCATCCATCTCCCAGTAAAGACAGATTTTCCCGAAACGGTCGATCTTCTCCTCCATTGACGGAACGATTAGGGTATAGTCTTCTTTATCCAGTGAGCCTGTGAACTTCAAGGCCACCAGGTCTGCTTTACCTGTTTCTATAGCTTGTACCATAACGTAGTTTGCTTTGGGACCTGTACGTGTATACTGTTTAGTGTGTTCCCGTGCATCTCACTTAACATATCAAAAGCGCACCCCGTACAACCTAGTCTGTACAAAGAAAGATGATTCTATGTCAAAGGGGCACGCTGTATCCGCAAGCAGTAAAAATAAAGGGCGGCTCAAATTAGTCCTCACATTTACGTTTCTTTACCTTATTGCTGAAGTCATTGGGGGACTGTTAACAGGGAGCCTTGCCTTGCTTGCTGACGCTGGTCATATGTTAACGGATGTAGGTGGACTCGCTTTTGCACTTATTGCCATTATGTTGGCTGAACGGCCGGCTTCTCCTGAGCGCACCTACGGGTATTATCGCGCAGAAATTCTGGCAGCGCTGGCTAATGCGGTGATACTCATCGGTATCTCGCTTTATATCCTCTACGAGGCTTATCAGCGCTTTCTAGACCCGCCGGCAGTAGAGAGTAAGGCAATGTTGCTAGTAGCAACAGTCGGTTTAGTGGTGAATCTGGCAGGTATGTATATTCTGCGGAAGGGGTCTAAGGAGAGCCTCAATATGAAGGGGGCTTACTTCGAGGTCCTTTCTGATATGCTTACATCTATTGGAGTAATTGTAGCAGGCATCATCATGTGGACAACTGGCTGGTATTATGCCGACCCGATCTTGTCAGCAGGAATAGGGCTTTTTATCCTTCCCAGGACCTGGATACTGCTCAAAGAGGCCGTTGGCGTGTTGTTAGAGGGAACGCCCTCAGACGTGAACATAGATGAGTTGCGCACATCCATGAAAGCGATGCAAGGAGTTGAAGAGGTGCACGACCTGCATGTCTGGTCCTTAACTTCTGGCGTCAATGCGATGAGCGCCCATGTCGTCTTAGCCGCTGATAACAAGGCCTCTTACGACGAATTGCTAAGCAGAATAAACCAAGCCATCACCTCCAACTTTAAGATATCGCATACCACCATCCAACTAGAGAGCAGTGGGTACAAGGAGAAAGGAACTCACCTGTAGCAGCGCCTGAGCTGTGCGGTGGTTAGTGAAAAGAACAAGACGCTGCCAACAAGTTGCCCACACATGCAAGTAACAGAAACCAACAGAATCATAGGGTTGAGTACCTAGCACTGCCTATCCTAGAAAAAGATTTAATCTCACGCTCATCCTGCTCAAAAAGAAATAAGCGCTTAGATTAGGGGTAAACTACGTTGCACAACTTCTCCTCCCCAACCATGCATCTTGGGCAAAAGAGACAAAGCATTACTCATCCGGTTTCCCCAAGTTGGTTTTACCTATCGTCAAGAGATAGCAGCATAATCCTCAACGTTCATGTTCCGAACTCTCAATTAAATTAAAACCACTTATAACAAAACTTTCGGTGCAGTTAAGGCCGCTCATAATGATGAACTTCCTATAACTATTTTAAGTTATAGCATGAGTACATCCTTCTAAAGAATACGAAATGAATTCGATCAGGAAAGCAGCCTTGAGTTGCATGTTAACCGTGCTTGCCATTACTTCTGTAGATGCGAAAGACAAGGAAGGTTTACACCACACAATCAAGGCTATAGCGGCAAAGTTTGAAGCAATGGGTGCAGGCGCTTCCTATGTAACTGCTAATGGGAAACCGGTAGCGCAGCAGGTGTCTTTTCTACAGGAAGAAGGCCTAACGCTACCTGTTAACGGTAATTTACGTCAAATTGCTCTTATTCGTCATGGGGAGCCTGATTTGCAGAAGACGGGTAAGTTTTCTTATAACCAGGCCAGGAAGTTTGCAGTAGATTATGATAGCGTAGGCATCGTGACCCCGGATGCCCCGTTCTTTGAGATCCAGGACCCAGAGGAGGTGGCCATATTTGCCAGTTCTATCAACAGGGCCAGAGCGACAGCACAATATGTATTTGGGGCGGATAGCCAAATGACCGTCTCACCGGTTTTAGAGAGTTTGAAACAGCCATGGGCGAGCATAGCCCTAACTTGCGCATGCCAATCAGGTTCTGGACCACTGCTGCCCGCATCAAGTGGGTGTTGGGTATAGACCGACAGGGGGCTGAAAGTTTCGCAGATGCGCGCCGACGGGCACAGGAGGCAGCCCAAATCCTGGCCAGTGCAAGTGCAGATAAGCCTAAAGTAGCACTCGTGGCCCATGGTTTGTTGAATCGCTACATTAAGGAGAATCTAGAAAAGATGGGCTGGCATGTCGTGCGGGACGGGGGGGATGGCTATTTAGGCACTACTATACTGGTAAAATTGGATAGCTAATCAGTGGTAGGGCAATTAGGCGGTACTGCTCCCAGTGCCAGGCTGAACGCTGGTCACATGATGTACCTGTTATGGCTTCCCTTTTTCCCGTACTTATCTTTCATGCTACGGTGCCGTTAGGCCAAAGGATATTTTGGCGGCTCTATTCCTTTCCTTTCTTCCAGACTTTATCATCTGTGCAGCCCCGCCTGTTCGTCAGTAGAGTGAACAATACTATTCGTAGTAATAAAGCTCCTCTATTAGCATTCATTCAAAGTAAGTTGTCAAATAGTCAATTATCGATATAATGCAGCTGTAACTAACTGCCAATGACAATTCTAAAAGTTAAACCATGAACTAACACTTTTATAGTGTTG
>NZ_JBHTLD010000312.1:0-3946 GCF_042678745.1 Pontibacter rugosus
TTTTTAAATAAAGATCGTTGAATTAGAACACAGCCAGAAACCGGTTTATGATGAAATTAATAAAGCTCCCCTTAATATTAGCCGTTTGCTTAACCTCTGTCTTTCTACCTTCCTGTGTTACGACTTCAGCGTCGTTTGGGGCAAACGCTATAAAAGCACCTTATGCTACAAATTTGCGGAACTATAAGACTTATGCTTGGTTTCAAAATATGCCTCCTGAGCAAGCGGACTACTTAAAAGGATTTAATGGAGATCTCAATAAAAACATACGTAAAGCCATTGAGCAGGAGTTAGAGGAGAGAGGGTATACAAAAGTGGCTCAAAACCCGGATGTGCTGGTTGCCTATGATGTCAGTGTTTCTGTACCTGTAGAGAAAGACAAGCCTGAAAACTTTGCAGAAGGATTTGGATATAGTTATGGCTATATGAGTGGTTATCGGTACAACTATGGCCATACCGATATGCCTGGGTATCGCAATGTGGACCTTTTCAAAAAAGGAACGCTGATTATAGATATGATCAATCCTAAATCTGATCTGCTTCTGTGGCGCGGTTGGACTGAAGGAGCTATTAACAATTTCAAATCTAACTATGGCACTGTGCACAGCAAGGTTGAAGAAGTAATGGAGAAGTTATAGCCTAATTATCTTTTAAATAGTTGTTAAAGCGCATCACGTCACTAGGTTTTCCTACCACATAGATTATATCACCCTTTTGTATGCTTGTTTGGGCGTTTATACTTAGTAGTGTTTCTTTTTCCCGCTTGATAGCCACAATCGTAATTCTAAATTTGTTGCGAATGTCTGCTTCTAGTAGCGTTTTATCTATGATGGCGCTATCGCTCGTGTAAACCCTTAGACTGGCCACTTCAATATCGGGCAACTCCAGGCTCAATTTTGAGTGATCAGGAATTCTGCCGGAGGTTAAGCTACGCAGCATGTCGTAATTATCTGAGCGTATCAGCTGGGTAAACATTTCAATCTCATCTTTGGGCATCAGGTACTTGTTCAGCACCCTTGTGAAGATTTCGATACTTGTTTCAAATTCTTCTGGTATTACTTCGTCTGCACCAAGTAAGTAGTTTTCCTGAATCTCCTGCACAAAACGTGTGCGTACAATAACATGCACTTTGTCTGATATGCTGCGCACCGAAGCAATGATTCGTTTGGTAGCATCAGGATCAGAAATAGCAATTACAACCACACGAGCTTTATTAACGTGAATATGATCTAAGATCATAGAGTGAACAGCATCACCATACACAATGGGTTCACCTAATTTCCTTTCCTGCTTTACCGTAACCGCATTCAGTTCGATGATAACGTATGGTATGGATGCATGCTTGGCTGCCTTGGCAACATTGCGCCCATTTATGCCATAGCCGATAATAACGATATGGTCATCAAGGTCAGGAATGTCTCCATGGGCTTCGGAGGCCTCATGGCTAAAGGGCAGCGCATCTTTTGAGGTGGTAAATGGTTTTGTTACAATATCTGCCAATTTACGGTAAGAGCCAATCACAAAAGGTGTTACAGACATGGTTAACAAAGATACCGACAGGAAATACTGGTACGTTTCATCTGATAACAAGCCACTGCTTATGCCTGATTTAGAAAGTATAAAGGCAAACTCACCAACCTGAAAGAGAGAAAAACCTACTAAAAGAGAGATGCGAAGCGGGTACTGCAGAATACGGGCTGCGAGTGTGGCTACCAAACCTTTCAGAATAAAAGTGAGAGTAGAAAACAAGAGTATAATAGGCAAGTGCTGCAGCAAAAACTCAAAATCAAGCAGCATACCTATAGAAACAAAAAAGAAACTGGAGAAGATCTCTCTGAAGGGGAGTATGTTGCTCGTAGCCTGATGGCTATACTCAGATTCAGAGATAATCAGGCCTGCCATGAAAGCGCCTAAAGCCAGTGATAGCCC
Organism: Pontibacter rugosus; assembly: GCF_042678745.1. NCBI lineage: Bacteria > Pseudomonadati > Bacteroidota > Cytophagia > Cytophagales > Hymenobacteraceae > Pontibacter > Pontibacter rugosus. The sequence continues at coordinate 1,930 of NZ_JBHTLD010000312.1, forward strand.
TAGGCTTGAGGTTAGCCATGCCACTGCAAAACAGATTACGACAACACTAAGTATAAAAAGCTCTTTGCTTTTAGTTTTAGCTACAAGGTACAGTAGACGGGGCACCAGGTAACGTGCACTGATAAGAACAAATACAATTACAAATATTCCCTTGAGTGCCATGATAAGTAAAGCGGTGCTAATATCTTCAGATCCGCCTGCCATCAATGGCGTAAACAGCATCATCGGTACTACTATAATATCCTGAAAGATAAGGATACCTAATACCACGCGCCCCTGCGGACTATTGATCTCACTTCGGTCTTGAAGCAGTTTTAACACGATGGCTGTGCTACTTAAGGCAATCAAAAACCCCATGAAGGTTGCTTCAGCCCAGGTATAGTTTAGGCCAATCATTACAAGGCTGACCAAGCCAATAGTTAACAGAACTTGAGCGGTTCCTCCCAGTAAGACAGTGCGCTTGATGAGAGCCAATTGCTTTAGCGAAAACTCCATGCCAATGATAAAGAGGAGGAGGATAACCCCGATCTCAGCGAGTATCTCTATATCATGTGTGGCTTGTATTAGGCTGAGTCCGTGTGGTCCTGCTATAACGCCAGTAGCCAGAAAACCAAGTATAGTGGGCAGTTTCAATCGCTGGAACAACAGGATTACAACGACTGCAAGCCCAAGTATAATAACGATGTCTGAGAGCAAGGGAATCTCCATACGATGCCAGTGGTTTATTTGCTGGGTTTATAGTATAACTGCGTCCGAGAATTGAACACTATCTTTTGCCATTCCACTCATCATAGAACTGCTCCAGAAACTGCTCCATATACTGATGACGTTGCGCTGCCAGTTCTTTAGCCGTTTGGGTATGCATACGGTCCTTGAGCAGTAAAAGCTTTTCGTAAAAATGATTTAGGGTAGGGGCGGTATTAGATTTATACGCATCAAATGAATTGTGCATGACAGGAGCTATGTCTGGATTATAAATCTCTCGGTTTTTATGACCGCCATAGGCAAAGGTGCGGGCAATACCAATGGCTCCAATGGCATCCAGTCTGTCTGCATCCTGCACTACCTGGCCTTCCAGTGTCGCCATCGCTGAACTTGTGCCAGCACCTTTATAAGAAAGGTCTTTGATGATGGAGCACACATGTAGTATGATTTCTTCTGGCACAGCATGCCTTTGCATCCACTCCTGCGCCATTCGTGGTCCTATCTCTTCGTCTCCATCATGAAATTTATGATCGCCGATATCGTGCAGCAAAGCGGCAAGCTCTACAGTAAAAGCGTCAACAGACTCATGCCTGGCAATAAGCTTTGCGTTGTTCCAAACACGCAGAATATGCCACCAGTCATGTCCTGAACCTTCTCCAGAAAGCAGCTCACGTACATACTGCTCAGCAGCGGAAAGTATGTCTATTTTGTTCATAGATTAGGGATTTACTCAAGACCCAAAGCTATGAAAAAAAAATCCTAAAGCAGGATCACTATTTTAGACGTTTACTGTTTGCCTTAACGTCTCTTTAAGATTTATTTTGCTAAGTAGGTGCTCTTCTAAATGATCAGCCCAGGTAGTAAGGTATAGCACGAGGTCATCTCTCATATTATGCTTTAAGTGCTTCCGGTTGTTTGGTAAGAGAGCAACTATTGTGGGATGAGTCAATGTCTCCAGGTGTGCCAATTCGTCTCTTGAAAAACCAAAATCGAGCATGTGGTCAATAATTTCATCCATTGGTAAACCACTTTGAGGACAGTAGTCACGAAGTTGTTCGCGCCAATCGCCGTAGCGCCACATGGCAGCACCATGAATCTCGCCTTTGCTGTGTTGTGTGATCGTTTGTGCAAGGTGGCCGCAGTTGCAACTTCCCATATGTCCCCATTGATAAGCGGCGCCTCTGGCTAAACGCTTAGCTGTATCCCGAAGAGCCTGCGATATCTCTAATGTCCCTTTTTCCATAGCAGTAAACATGTGATTTCAGTAATTATACTTTAGCTTTGTACTACTAATTTAAATTAGCAGGCTCAG
>NZ_JBHTLD010000313.1:0-3940 GCF_042678745.1 Pontibacter rugosus
ATTAAATTTTTCGTAGCAGCGCCGTACAACCTATGTTTTATGTATGTATATTGGTTCTATAGTTAGCCAAAGGAATTATGGAATACAACATTATCATTGCAAACGACCTAGAGGGGTTGGCATCAGAAGTGGCAACTTTCCTGCCACAGGGATGGAGATTAAAAGGAGCAATTGTAGAGCACGTAAACGGTTTTGCACAGCAACTGATTCGCCATCCAAAGGATAGTATCAGAGTTCAGAATAATAATCCGCAGCAGCCTGCCTCTAAACAAAGGCGCACCAAGTGGATTGAATAATATAGACAACTATCAGATTTTTAGCCAGTCAGGAGGCCACTCTTCTTTATGAGGAGTGGCCTCCTGCTTTTTATGCTCCAGTGTTGTGCTGTAACACGTCGGAGGCGCGAAAACTTCTGGCTCTGATCCTGCGTACATGCCCTGCTATGAGAGCATAGATTATGCATTTATTAAAATTCCTAAATATTTAGATAAAAAGGTATCTTTTTAAGCAACTACAAGTATACAATGCAGAACTGTTGCTCTCGCGACAATTAGTATTCCATAACAATTCAAAAAAACCAACAAGTGTTCAAAGCATCACCATGTGTTGCCCAACCTTTTAAGACCCTTAACAGCCTGATATGAGAAATTTAGCATACTTTCTCTTGCTCGTGCTTTTCGTAAGCTCTTGCGTTACAAAAAAAGAACTTGTCTATCTTCAGAATGACAACCTGAAAAAAAACATTCCTACAGAATATCAATCCAATTTTACAGCTTACCAACTGCAGCCAAACGATGTGTTGTCTATAAAAGTGCTGAGCGTGGACCCAGACATGTCTAACATGTTCAACATTGTTAACCCAAACAATGCTTTCGGTGTTTCAGACCCTGGCAGCATGTATATAAGCGGCTATACTTTAGATGCTGAAGGATTTATAACGCTACCTATTATAGGAAAGCTGAAAGTGCTTGGATTAACCACAGCACAGACGCAGGAGTTAATTCAGAAAAACCTTAACAGATACATAACTGACGCCACGGTTATCTCTAAGTTACTGAGCTTTAAGATAAGCGTATTAGGTGATGTAAAGATGCCTGGGCACTTTTATATCTATAATGAGCGGGCAAATATATTGGAAGGCTTAAGTATGGCCGGCGACCTTACCCAGGCTGCCAGCAGACAGAACCTTAAACTGATCCGCCAGAAAGGTAACCAATCCGAAGTAATATTATTAGACCTCCGCGATCCAAACCTCGTACAATCACAGTACTATTACTTGATGCCGAACGATGTGATTTATGTGGAGCCACGCACAAAACAATTGAAGCGGGACAATTTAGTAGTGGTAAGCACCGTATTAGGAGTTATATCAACAGGAGCTCTGTTATACAATTTGTTTAAGTAGAAGATGAAGAAGAAGAATGAGCATTCGATAGACTTAAAGAGTTGGTTTTTTAAGTTCAGGTCGAAGTGGTATTTATTTGCAGCATGTGCTGTACTGGCTCTGGCAGCGGCCTATGTGTATATTAAAAGTTCGCCACGTATTTATGAGTTCAATGCAACACTACTCTTAGGCGATCAGCAGACAGGCTCTAAGAAAGCCCAGGAGTTATTAGAAGTACTTGACGTACAAAGCAGGGGCATTAAAGTAGAAGACGAGATAGGCCTTTTACAATCTGCAGAAATGATCAAGCAGGCTCTAAGGAACCTTGACTTTACAGTTTCTTACTACAAGGTGACAGACCATTGGCTTAACAACATTACACACCTTGTAGTGGAGGAGCAGTATGAAACGGCCCCCTACGAAGTTGATTTGGATACAAGTACATTCCAGCTGGTAGACATTCCTATTTATGTACGCCCGATTGATGATCAGACGTATGAAATACGTGTAGAAGGAGAACACGTGCCCCGCTACAACTTCCGCAGTCACAGCACTGTTGAATCTTTACCGGAAGTAAAGTTCACGAAGAAGCTTAAGTATGGCGAGGCCTACAAAGACGAAAACATGAGCTTTACCCTGGACAGAAGCAATACGAAGGACTTGAGCGATGGCAAGGAATACTATTTTGTAATCAACAGCTTAGATAGCCAGGTTGGCCAGCAACAGAGTGCGCTAGGTGTAGCCCCTATTGACCGTGAGGCACGTGTATTATCGCTTTCCAGCAGAGGCACTATTCCTGATAAGCAAGTGGCTTTTCTGAACACGCTGATGTCTGAGTATGTGGCCAACGACCTAAAGGAGAAAAACCAGAACGGTTTGAAAACGCTTGAGTTTATTGACAGTCAGTTGGCTGGCATTTCTGACTCTCTGCGCCGCAGCAAGCAGCAGCTATCCTCATTCCGGTCTACAAACCGCATTGCTAACATCAATGTACAGTCTAACATCAGCTATGAGAAGCTTTCGCAGTTAGAAGCTGACAAAGCTAAACTAAGCACTGACCGCTCTTACTATAACAATATATTGGAGCAGGTACAAACCGGCAATGGCATAGCACAGTCTGTTTCACCTACTGTATCAGGTATTCAGAGCCCTATACTTAATAGCTTGTTTCTGCAACTGGCAGAGCTAAACCAGCGCAAAGCAGGCTATAGTGTAAATGCAACTCAAGATAACCCGATGCTTCGCAAGATTGAAGGTGAAATAGAAAGCACTCGCACTTCCATTGTTGCTAACATCAAGAACCTTATCCGGTCTTCTGATATCTCTATAGAGAACCTGAATAAAAGAATAAGCGAGATAGAATCAAGTTTGGCGGCTTTGCCAGAAAACGAGCGCAAGCTTATGGATCTTCAGAGCGAAGCAGAGTTTGTTAGTAAAAAGCATGATTTCCTTTTAGAGAAGCGCGCTGAGGCTGCTATTGCACTTGCCACAAATGCTACAGACAAAAAGATTGTCGACCATGCTTCTATGGCTGGCACAACCCCTGTAAATGTAAAGCCTAAGATGATTTACCTGCTGGCCTTAATGATAGGCTTGGCAATTCCTGCAGGCTTTATCATCTTGCTGGATAGCGCAGACACGACGGTGCAAGGCAAAGAAGACCTGTCGAGCATCACCAATATACCTTTCCTGGGTGTGGTGGCTCATGGTACCAAAGCTGACAAATTAGCTGTGCTGAACAACCAGCGTTCTGCCATTGCCGAATCATTCCGGTCGATACGCATTAACCTGCAGTACCTGATGGCCGACAGTAGCTTTAAAGTAATAGGTGTGACATCATCTATTTCTGGAGAGGGCAAAACCTTCTGCTCTGTTAACCTAAGCTCAGAAATGGCTTTATCTGGCAAGAGAGTGGTATTGATAGAGTCTGACATGCGTAAGCCTACCTTCAGTAAGTACTTCCCTGTATCAGACACTGTTGGCCTGGCTTCCTATCTGACGCAAGGGCAACCTTTGGATGATGTGATTCAGAAATCACCTGTAGACAATCTGGATATTATCCCTTGCGGATTTTTACCGGACAACGCTTTGCATTTGCTGGAAACTCCGAAAATGCAGGAATTGGTTGACCAGCTAAAAGAACGCTATGACTACGTAGTTATCGATACCCCTCCTATTGGTTTTGTATCAGAATATTTTGTACTGATGCGCCATATGGATGTAAACCTTTATGTAGTGAAGCATAAGTATACAGACAGAAACCTGCTGTCGCAGATTAATGAGCTTCATTCATCCAAAAGGGTTAAAAATATCTATATGATCATCAATGACCTGAATTACAATAAAACGTATGAGTACGGTTACAAACGTAAAGCTCATTACTATTACGCATAACATTGCCTCCTCCTAGTATATCCCTGCAGATAAAGCCTTTAAAGAAGCTTTATCTGCAGGGATATACTAGGAGTAATTACTACCAGAAACCATGCTTCTCCTTCTAAATATGGCATGTTTTCCCTCTGATTAGTTATGCAATTCTGTTCTTTAATCAGGAAC
>NZ_JBHTLD010000314.1:0-3905 GCF_042678745.1 Pontibacter rugosus
ACACAATATAAAGCTATGCCCTAAGGGTTACTTTTTAAAGATATTCGTATAAATAAGTACAAAATCAAAGAGATTAAGATTATGAAAAATACATGGAAATTAGCTTTCGCCGCCTTCGCACTTTTTGCTTTCACAGCTTGCGGTAGCGAGGAAAATACGGCAACCGAATCAGAAGTAGTTGAGACTACTGACGGATATGAATCTGACATGAACATGGAAACTGAGGACACTACGGTGTTAGAAGATACTACTGTTAACGATGGTGTAGCAGACGAAATCCAAGAAGAGCAACCACCAGTGCAGTAGTAGTTATACGAAATATTACTATTCAATTTAAGTCTCTGCTTAAGGGCAGAGACTTTTTTTTGTTCTCCCTAATCTGAAGCATACTGCCTGCTACCTTATAAAAAGTAGAATGCAGATAAGCGAATATGCCATAATCCTTTTTAACTTTAGGAATGGAAAATAATGCAACGCTTGAACATGATGGCGTAACTATAAAACTGGTTGAGGGTGACGATGCATTACAGCAAGTTGTTGCCGGTTTGAGCCAAAGCCAGGAGCTGGCACTAGACCTTGAATTTGATCAAAACCGCTTTACCTACGGGTTTAATCTATGTCTGATACAGATAACTGACGGCCGTGGCACCTGTTATGTGATAGACCCATTTACAATGGCTACCCTCCAGCCGCTTTTCCAACTGCTAGAGAACGAAGGTATCACCAAAATTATTCATCACGCTAATAATGATATTCTGCTTCTAGATAAGCTTGGCTGTAATATCCGGGGAGTTATGGATACTGACGTTGCTGCCAAAATACTGAACTACGAACGCTCTTCTCTGGCTACGGTTATGAAAGAGGAATTTAACATAGAAGTTGATAAGTCGCAGCAGTCCAGTAACTGGAACAAGCGCCCACTCACAAACGAGCAGCTGCGTTATGCCGCTATAGATGTTATTTACCTGCACCGGGTAAAAGCTAAATTAGTAACTAGAATAGAGGAGCTTGACCGCTCGCATTGGTTAAAGGAAGAAAACAAGTTACTTGAGGCTCTTCGGTATAGTGAACCAGAAAACCCTCACTTAAAGCTACGCAATGCTTTCAGGCTTACCCTTTATCAACAATATATATTAAAAGAAGTTTTTGCTTTTCGGGATGAAATGGGGCAGCAGTTTAATAAACCGGCTCCTTATGTTATCTCTAACGAGGCTATTTTAGAGCTTGCCCTCACTCCTGACACAGATGTACATGAGTGGCTCAACCATACCAAAGGGATACATGGTGGTTTGAAGCGCGCTCAAAACGAGCAGAAACTAAGAGATACATTGGCTGAGGCTATCGCTAGTGCCAAAGAGAAGCAAATTAGCCACGACTATCCATCTAACAGATTCCAGCGTCCGATTCGCACGCCAGAGGCCGAGCAACGAAAAGAAGATCTTGTAAAGGTTCAGCAACGCATTGTAGAGCAGTATGGGGAGTTTGCGTCCAGGCTAATCATGACTACCAGTACTATAAACGAGTACGCCTATAATAATCAATTACGCTGCACCAAACAGTATGCTTCTGATATTTTAGCAGCTACAGCACAAGCACTTTCCATTAGCTTGCCCAAGGCAACGTTTAAAGCCAGTGACAGGAGCTAATAAATTATCTTTTTGACCTACTTATACCCAATCATAGAATAATGAGTGAATTCAGAACTGAGCACGACTTCTTAGGAGAAATGCAGATCCCAAATGAGTTGTACTATGGCATACAGACAGCACGCGCTTTAGATAATTTCCATATTACAGGTTTACCTATCTCCAGAGAGCCATTATTTATACAGGCTTTTGGCTATGTAAAGAAAGCCGCAGCCATGGCTAACCGCGATTGTGGCGTATTGAAACCAGATGTTGCAGAAGCAATTTGCCTGGCTTGCGACAAACTGATTGCAGGCGAATACCTGGATCAGTTTGTTACTGATATGATTCAGGGTGGTGCCGGTACATCTGTGAACATGAACGTGAATGAAGTTATTGCCAACATTGCGCTTGAGATATTAGGGCATAAGAAGGGAGAATACGATTTTGTGCATCCTAACAACCATGTCAACTTTTCTCAGTCAACTAATGATGCCTATCCTACGGCATTCCGCTTAGCTCTTTATCGCAAAATTGAAAGCTTTGTTGCTGCTCTGGAGGCACTTCAGCAGTCTTTTGCTGATAAAGGAGAAGAATTCAAAAGAGTACTGAAGATGGGACGCACACAGTTACAGGATGCTGTTCCTATGACATTGGGTGCTGAGTTTCATGGCTTTTCTACTACTATAAAAGAAGATATCCAGCGCCTGAATGAAGCTAAGCTATTGATTTCTGAAATCAACATGGGAGCTACTGCTATTGGTACTTCTATTAATGCTCCTGAAGGTTATCCTCCCATTGTTACAGAGCATTTACGTAACTTGACTGGTATACCTGTGGTTTTAGCTGAAGACCTTATTGAGGCAACTTGTGACACCGGAGCTTATGTTCAGTTATCTGGAGTGATGAAACGTTCAGCAATTAAGGTTTCTAAAATTTGTAATGATCTACGTTTGTTGTCTTCAGGCCCACGCACAGGTATAAATGAAATCAACTTGCCTCGAATGCAACCAGGGTCTTCTATTATGCCGGGCAAAGTAAATCCTGTGATCCCAGAGGTTGTCAACCAAACAGCTTATTACGTTATCGGCGCTGACATGACAGTTACCATGGCTGCCGAAGCCGGGCAATTACAGTTAAATGTGATGGAGCCTGTAATTGCCTATAGCCTTTTCAGCTCTTTAACTTTTATGGAGAACGCCTGCACTACACTCACGAACAAGTGCATCACCGGTATAACTGCGAATGAAGAAATATGTGCGAATATGGTTATGAACAGCGTAGGCATCGTAACAGCTCTGAATCCTATACTTGGCTATGAGGAATCAGCTTCTATAGCCAAAGAAGCCTTATCGACTGGAAAATCCATTCACGAAATAAGCGTTTTAGAACGCAAATTAATCACACAGGCAAAGTGGGATGAGATTTTCTCAATCGAAAATCTAATTAACCCGAAGTTTATTAACAGCTAGTTTGTTGATAGACTTTAATAAAAAAGCCCCTGCAGTGCAGAGGCTTTTTTATTTGTACTAGTTTATGAGCTACAGCAAATTTTGTCATAATTATGATCTTACATTAGTTCGCTTGTTAGTATAGCTTTGAGGCAAACGTGTAACGCAGGTATATCATTTTAGCTGATGCATGTGCTCCTATATTCTTTTGGGTTTACTGTCGTCCTAGGGGATGTATGCTTAAAGTAACCTTTCAAAACTCATTGGATAGAAACTATACTTCGGCGGCAAAGCATCAATTATGATTACTAGTCAAGTTTCTTTTAGCTGAAACAGCTGTTAAACAAGCTTGCCTTGCCTTCATCTAATAATCTTCTGCACATTTGCTGTTAGGGAACATACTAGAAGTTTGTGTCTTTATGTACTATGTGAGTTTGGATAGAAAGGGTTTTGATAAACGGCTGAAAACTTCATCAAAAAGCTTGAGCTTGGAAGACAGCCCAATTTCTATAAGGCAGTTTATAAACCTAAAGGTTATTATACTCATCAAGCTTATATTCTTATTGATTGCTCCTGGTAAGCCTCTTATTTAGTGATAGATCTGGCTGCTTTACCTGCAACCCACTCCTTTTAGTACACCAATAGCAGCGCTTATTAGCCGTACTTATAGTATAAGTAAGTAAGATGTGTGTGTAAACAGCGAGACGCCCCCTCGATTGCTCAAGGGGGCGTCCGCTTTGTTGGGGTTGGCGGCCACCTACTCTCCCGGGTGTGACCCCAGTACCATCGGCGCGCCCGGGCTTAACTGCTCTGTTCGGAATGGGAAGAG
>NZ_JBHTLD010000315.1:0-3854 GCF_042678745.1 Pontibacter rugosus
GTATAACTTAAGCCTAGTAATTTCCTAAGTTACTTTTTGGCTTTTTATTTCCTGTTTTAGAAGCTCTAGCTTGTTTACTTTTAAATACTGAAAATAGTCGGCTAGAATGGCTAAATTCTGAAGCAAGTAGTCTAGCAACAGGATATGATGGTATATTAAACGCGACGAAGGAAGTATGTATAGCTATCTACTGGAAGAACTATCGAAGGCTATTGGAGCCAGGCTCTTAATCAAATTCTACTATCATGGAGAATCTCATACAGTGGAACTTCACTTATTGGGACGCAACCTCCAGAACGAAGACTGCCTTTGTGCCTGGCGTATCAGCAAAGAGGGAAAAAAAGAAGATGGATGGCACTGCTTTGAGTTAAGCGAGATGCGCCAGACGCAATTGCTGGATGACAGATTCAGCAAAAAGCGCCCAGGGTATGATCCGTATAATACCTCGATGAATCGTATCTATTACCGTATCTGACCTACGGCCACACTTATACCTACGCACGCCTTTCCAGGCTATGAAAACCTTTCTTTATTCTATAGGCCATCTTTGCGAGCTGTTAAACTAATGTAGCCAAAACAGATGTTATACAACTGCACCAGCAGCTATGGCATTGGCAAAAAAGAAAAGCAGCAAGTATAAAATTGCAAAGGCACCACTTACGGCACAGGAAAAGATAAGCCGCTACATGCGTGGCAATAAGGGCAAAAACACTAAGCCTGAGTTGACGCTGCGGCGGGCACTGTGGCAGGCTGGCCTGCGCGGCTATCGGGTGCATTGGCCTAAAGCCCCGGGCAAACCTGACATCTGCTTTCCCGGACGCAGGCTTGCTGTATTTGTGCATGGCTGCTTCTGGCACCGATGCCCATACTGCCAGCCATCTTTTCCAAAAACAAACCTGTTGTTCTGGCAGGATAAGTTTGACAAGAACCAAGCCCGCGATGCCAGGTATAAGCAACTGTACAGCAAGGCCGGCTGGCAACGTGTGGTAGTATGGGAATGCCAGCTACAACAGCGCCTGCCTAGCATTGTCAGGATGATACAGGAACTACACCAGGGCGTACCAGCTAGTTGGCAAGTAGCAGCCTGAGCAACAAAATCAGCAGGGGTAAGTATAAATTTTTCCTTAACTTGAAGGATATACTTAGCTATACTTAAACCCTATGAAGAAACACATTCCGCTATTGGGCCTACTTGGGCTGCTGGCCATGGGCTGCAACGAAAATGCCCGCCAAGTAAGCGAAGGCGAGGCAGAAGTAGCCACAGCTGCCGATAGCACCAACCTGCGAACAGCACTCCAAAGCATTAATGCCAATGATCTGCTTAGCCATACTACTGTGCTGGCCTCTGATGCTTTTGAAGGCCGGGCTCCCGGTACAGCCGGCGAAGACTCTACGGTAGCCTACCTTACCCGCCAGTTTAAAGCGTTAGGCCTGCAGCCGGGCAATCCTGATGGCTCTTATGTACAAGAAGTACCTATGTTTGGCTATACACCCCAACCGACGGCCTCTGTTAATGCCAACGGCAAAAAGATTCAGCTTAATTTCCCGGATGATTATGTTGCGCTGTCGCGGCAGTTTGTACCGAACATCACTATCAATAACTCTGATATGGTGTTTGTTGGCTATGGCATAGTAGCTCCGGAATATGGCTGGGACGATTACAAGGGGCTGGATGTGAAAGGCAAAACAATCGTGATGCTTGTAAACGATCCACCTATACCTAATTCTCAAAACCCAGAGCAGTTAGACAGCACGATGTTTGGCGGCAAGGCCATGACTTATTACGGCCGCTGGACTTACAAGTATGAGATTGCCGCAGAGAAAGGTGCCGCCGCCGCTATTATTATTCATGAAACCGGCCCTGCCGGCTATCCTTATGAGGTTATATCTGGCAGTAACAGCCGCGAAGGCTTTGATATCAGCAAGCAAAACAAGAACATGGATCGTGCTAAGGTAGAAGCCTGGATTACAGAACCCAAAGCACGTGAGATTTTCACAGCACTAGGCCGTAACTTTGATGACCTGAAACAAGCTGCAAGACAGAAGAACTTTAAACCTGTTACGCTAAAGGCTACGGCCAGCTTCGATCTCAAGAACAAACTGCGCGAAACGCAGTCTCGGAATGTGATTGCTAAGCTGGAAGGCTCTGATCCTGCACTGAAAGACGAATATGTAGTATACACCGCCCATTGGGATCACTTAGGTAAAGATCCTAACTTATCAGGCGACCAGATTTACAATGGTGCGCTTGATAACGCTACGGGCACAGCCGGATTGCTGGAACTAGCAGAAGCTTTCAGTAAGATGGAAACCAAACCGAAACGCTCCATCATATTTCTGGCAGTTACAGCAGAAGAGAAAGGCCTGCTTGGCTCTAAGTATTATGCCACCAACCCGCTCTACCCTTTAGAGAAAACGGTAGCCAATATTAATATGGATGTACTGAATGCCTATGGCCCTACGGAGGATGTGATTGTAATAGGCTATGGCAACTCTACCCTGGAAGACATACTGGCAGAAGAAGCACGCTCGCAGAATCGCCATATTGTACCAGAAGAATCTCCAGAGAACGGCTCTTTCTACCGCTCTGACCATTTTGAGTTTGCAAAGCAGGGTGTGCCGGCCCTGTATGCAGAATCTGGTGTAAAGGCACGCAACCAGCCTGCCGACTATGTAAAGAAATGGAATGAGAGGTATACTGCCAACGACTACCATAAATTAACAGACGAAGTACGCAGTGATTGGAACCTGGCTGGTGCTGTTGAAGACCTGCAGCTGTTTTTAAGGGTAGGCAACCGTGTAGCGAACAGCACGCAGCTACCTGAGTGGAAGCCCGGAACGGAGTTTAAAGCCAAACGAGAAGAAATGCTTTCTAAGGCTTCTGCTGCCAAGTAATCACCATAGTATAAACCAAGTGGGCCTGTCGCAGATCTGCGACAGGCCCACTTGGTTTATACTATTCACCTTTCCTAAACTTCAGATCGGTGAGCGACACGACATATTCGTCTTCATCAGAGCTGTTATAAATAGTATAAGAGAGCGGGTGATATCCATCACGTTGAACCTTAGTTGCCTGGTCAACCTTAAAAACGTTCTTCTGCCCCTTGTCCAGCCCCTGCAGATAGGCCAACGTAATCATTGGCTCATAAAAAATGATTTTATCGTTGTTCGCCCCTACTATATAGGTTTGCGTAAAATGATGGCCATTTAATTCCGGTGAGTATATACTTAACCAATGCACCCCCATAGCTGGAACAGCCTCTACCTGTGAAAAGTACGTAGATGGCATATAGCTTTCTTCGAAGGCAGCAGCATGTTCCTGCGGACCAGCGGGTATCGCTTTGCGCTCTGCGTCTGGTATCATGTAGAAGTGCATATCAAAGTGAGGAGTCTCATATGTTGCTGGCGGATGCCCCATCGGGTTCCAGTCAAGTACTACATGGTCATAAGGCGCAATATCTAAACCTTCCGGCAAGTCTAATTTATACTCAATCATTTCCTTAGGCAGAGACTTTATGATTTTCTTAGAGATGCTGAGCCCTATAGCTAGCGGCTTTTTATCTGGTGTCGTCTGTACCCAGGCTCGTGCCGTGCCGTCTCCAATTACTGTTTCAGGGCCATAGTGTATGGCTGTTTCCAGGTCATCTTCCTTATCGCAAGAAACCAGCATAAGCATTACGCTAAGCATCAAGGCAGGAATTTTAGTATATCTCTTCATAGGCTCGAAATCAAGTATTTGTGTTATCCAGTTTAAAATACAATTAATACAAAATTTTACAATTTACTTCGTTTATTAGCCTTCAAATTTCTAAATAATTTAATGACTTTCACTGTGGTATTGCATCCGTTCACCA
>NZ_JBHTLD010000316.1:0-3847 GCF_042678745.1 Pontibacter rugosus
ACTATATATTCTCCTTCTTTTTTTATAAACTGCACTTATAAAATGACACCCTAGAAAACAAACATTACCTTTTAACATGAGCCAAACCTCTATCGCTGCCGTTGAACAATTCATCAGCCGCTGGAAAGCCTCTGGCGCATCCGAACGCGCTAACTACCAGCTGTTTTTGACCGAGCTGTGCGAGCTGTTGGGCGTGGAGAAGCCGCAGCCGGCTACCGACAAGGTTCACGAGGCGACCTATACCTTTGAGCGGCCGGTGGTGTTCGACGATGGCGAGGGCAAGACCAGCACCAACTTTATCGACCTCTACAAGAAAGACTGCTTTGTGCTGGAGGCCAAGCAGGGCTCAGACAAGGCAAGTATAACGGAGGCCGAGCTATTGGGTGCGGAACGGGAGAAGAAGAAAACCGGCACCGCCACCCGCGACACCCGCACCTGGGAGCGCGAGATGAAAAAGGCCAAGGAACAGGCCCTCCGCTACGCCCGCTCTTTGCCGACCACCGAGGGCTGGCCGCCCTTCCTGGCGGTGGTGGATGTGGGCTACTGCATCGACCTGTATGCTGACTTTGCGCGGCAGGGAAAGACCTATGTGCCTTTTCCGGACCCGCAGAACTATAGAATTACCCTCGATGAGCTGCACCGCGAGGAGGTGCGCGAGCGCCTGCGCCTGCTCTTTGCCGAGCCGCTGGAGCTGGATCCGAGCCGCCGTGCCGCCCGCGTAACCCGTGCGCTGGCTGAACGACTGGCGAAGCTAGCGGCCTCGTTGGAACAGGCAGGGCACACGCCGGAGCAGGTGTCTGGTTTCCTGATGCGCTGCCTCTTTACCATGTTTGCCGAAGACGTGCAGCTGCTGCCCGACAGCTCCTTTACCAAACTGCTGCAGGACTACCGCCACAACATCGCCTACTTCCCGCACGCGCTGCAGGCGCTCTGGCAAAGTATGGACAAAGGCGGTTTCGACCCGGCGCTGCGCACGGTTATCCCGCAGTTTAACGGCTACCTGTTTAAAGAACCCGAAGCGTTGCCCATTACCGAAGCCCAACTGGATTTGCTTATACTTGCCGCCGAGGCCGATTGGGCCGATGTGGAGCCTGCCATTTTCGGTACGCTGCTGGAGCGGGCTTTGCAGCCGCGCGAGCGCCACAAGCTGGGTGCCCACTACACGCCCCGCGCCTACGTGGAGCGCCTCGTAATGCCTACCGTTATCGAGCCGCTGCGCGAAGAGTGGGAAGCAGCCCGCACCGCCTCGGCCATACTTGAGGATGCCGGAAACGAAGTTGGTGCTCGAAAAGAAATAGAAGCCTTCCACCGCCGCCTGTGCTCGGTGCGCGTGCTGGACCCGGCCTGTGGAAGCGGCAATTTCCTGTACGTGACCCTGGAACACCTCAAAAGGCTGGAGGGTGAAGTAACCGAGTACCTCGACCATTTCCCGCGCCAGTTGGGCCTCGACATGACGGGCGGCTATACCGTAACGCCGGCGCAGCTGCTGGGCCTGGAGGTAAATCCGCGGGCAGCGGCCATCGCCGACGTGGTGCTCTGGATCGGGTACCTCCAATGGCACTTCCGGGCACACGGCTCGGCCACCCGCCTGAGCAACCCCATCCTGCGCGAGTATGGCAACATAAAGCAGCAGGACGCGGTGCTGAGTTACTCCGACCGCGAACCGCGCCTCGACGCCAACGGCCAGCCCGTTACCCGCTGGGACGGCCACAGCACCAAACCGCACCCGGTTACCGGACAGGAAGTGCCCGACGAAACTGCCCGCACCATCACCTACGATTACCTCGATCCCAAACCCGCCACCTGGCCCGAAGCCGATTTTATAGTGGGTAACCCGCCGTTTGTGGGGAATAAACGCATGCGCGAAGCTTTGGGAGATGGCTATACCGAAGCACTCCGCAAAGTATACAAAGGCGCTGTACCGGAGAGTGCAGACTTCGTGATGTACTGGTGGTATAAAGCTGCTGAGATTTTAGCGACTGATAAAACAGAACGATTCGGCTTCATCACGACTAATAGTATAACCCAATCTTTCAACCGTCGTGTGTTGCAGGCTTTCATGGAAGCCAAAGAACCTATTTCTATCACTTATGCTATACCTGACCACCCTTGGGTGGATAGCGGCGATGGGGCGCAGGTTCGAATTGCTATGACGGCAGCTGAGAAAGGTATTCAGGTTGGTAGACTTAACTTATCGGTTCAAGAAAAAGATACTGGGGAATTAGGTCGAGAAGTTATACTTATCGAGAAAATAGGAAAGATTCATTCAGACATAAAAGTTGGTGCTAATGTGGCAGATGTGAAAGCATTAAAAGCTACAGAAAACATGAGTTCAAGAGGCGTAATTCCTCACGGTGCTGGATTGATTGTTACACTTGAAGAAGCTGCAGAACTTGGTTTAGGAAGTATAGTTGGTATTGAAAAGCACATTAGAAACTATTGGAATGGGAAAGATTTTACCACTCGACCTCGAGGTTTAATGGTAATTGATTTGCTCGGATTAAGTATAGATGAAGTGCGTTCACAATATCCTGAGCTTTATCAGCATGTTCTTTTAAATGTTAAGCCACATCGTGATGAAAACAAAAGGGCAGCAATAAGAGATAAGTGGTGGATTTTTGCAGAGCCTCGCAAAACAATTAGAAAAGCTTTAAATGGTTTAGACAGGTACATAGCAACTCCTCAAACTGCGAAACATCGAATTTTTCAGTTTTTAGATATGGATGTACTGCCAGATGACAAACTTATTGCCATTGCTCTGGACGACGCATATTTCTTGGGTGTATTACAATCTAAAATTCATGTTGTCTATTCATTAGCAACTGGAAGTAGACTGGGAGTTGGTAACGACTCTGTTTACGATAAATCACGTTGCTTCGACACTTTCCCCTTCCCTGCCGCCACCGAAGCGCAGCAGGAGCAAATAAGAAGTATAGCCGAGGGGTTGGACGCGCACCGCAAGCAGCGGCAGGCGCAGCACCCCACGCTCACCATCACCGACATGTATAACGTGCTGGAGAAACTGCGGTCGGGCGAGGCGCTTACGCCCAAAGAGCAGAAAACCCACGAGCAGGGGCTGGTAAGTATACTCCTGCAGCTACACCAAGAGCTGGATGCCGCCGTCGCCACCGCCTATGGTTGGCCCGCCAACCTGCCCGAAGAAGAAATCCTCGAGCGCCTCGTGGCCCTGAACAAGGAACGTTCTGCCGAAGAAGCACGCGGCCACATCCGCTGGCTGCGGCCAGAGTACCAGAACCCGCAAGGCACCCAGCAAGGCGATTTAGGTATGGAAAGCAAAAAAGCAGGCAAAACCGCAGCTGTGTCCTCCAAGGAACAGCTGGCCTGGCCTAAAAACCTGTCGGAGCAGGCGCAGGCCGTGCAACGCGCCTTGCAGCTGCACGAGCGCCCGGCCACCGCGCAGGAGCTGCTGCAGCAGTTCAAGCCCGTCGCCAAAGCCCAGCAGCCCCAGCGCCTCCAGCAAATCGACAGCCTGCTGCAAACGCTTCATGGGCTGGGCTTATTGCGAAAAACAGAGCAGGAGCAGTATGTCAAATAGTTTAGAAGAGGGTTCTTTTACGTCTCCGTTGCTTATTGTCAGTAGCACACACCAAGTAATTATGTAAGCTCCGATGCAGAGGAAGAAGACGGAGTTCTGTTTAAAAAAGAAGATGAAGCTGCTGACCACCGAACTGGCCACTCAGTTTAAAGAAAGCGCCTTGCTGGATAAGCGGGATCTGGTAGAATTTGGCGGGAATTGGGCTTAGGTTGTGAACCAGATACCTCTTTGAAAATGAGTTTACAAGTATTGAAAAAATAATTTAACACAAGTTGCTAATATAACATAATG
>NZ_JBHTLD010000317.1:0-3825 GCF_042678745.1 Pontibacter rugosus
AAATTTTTAAAAAACTTATCCCATCGCCTAAATAAGCAAGAAAAGCATCTTAATTTTAAAAAATATCAGATTACAGCTTCTTAAAGCTTCTACTCATCAAACTACGGGTTTTAAACATTACTAATAAACTTTTCCGTAAACGTCTTTGTTCGAAACAAAATAATTATCACTATTGCAGGATATTAACTCCAGGCAGATAATAGCAATATTAAATTTTTTCAACTTACACAGGCCAATATATGCTATATACATACTCTCCGAATCTCTCCTATAGAACCATATCTGAGTCTGATCATAGTTCAACCACTTTAAGTGCTATCATACAGCCAAAGTATAATTAGTTTAAATTATGAAGCTTTTAAAAGGTGGTATTGGCGTAATAATGTTATTGCTAAGCTTCTGCGCACAAGCAGAGAAATATTTTGTTAGCAGTACCGGCAACGACAGCAATAACGGTCTTTCTAAAACAAGCGCTTGGGCGAGTATAGACAAAGTCAACAGTAGTTCTCTTGTACCTGGCGACACAGTAGTGTTCGAAGCAGAAGTTATTTTTTCCGGTAGCCTTGGATTTGGCGCAGAGGTAAAAGGAACTCCTGAAAAGCCCATTGTTTTGAGCTCGTATGGCACCGGGAGAGCCGTTATAAGAAGCGGAGCTGAGTCAGGTTTTAAGTTATACAATACATCTGGGTTCAAAATAGAAAATCTGGTGTTTGAAGGTCTGGGCAGAACCTCTAGCACTACTGCTGGCATGGACATTTACATGGACCTCCCCGCCACAAAGCTCCCCTACCTTGTGATCAATAATGTAGAGGTGTACGGCTACCGGGAAGCGGGTATCAGCATCGGCAGCTGGGGTGGCACCCAAGGCTTCAGGGATGTTGCCATCACTGGTTCATCCATACATGATAATGGGGATGCTGGTATCCTTGTGTGGGCAGAGGGCAATTATATTGCTCACAAAAATGTGTCTGTGGCTCACACCAAAGCATACAACAATGCTGGTATTTCCACTAAAACTAAATCGCACAGCGGAAACGGCATTTTACTTGGTGGGGTTGATGGAGGTGTAATAGAATACTGCGAAGCCTATAACAACGGATGGTTGAACGCATGGACAGGTGGTGGACCGGTAGGCATCTGGTGCTACGCCAGCAACGATGTTCTTATACAGTATAACGAGTCTCACCACAACAAGACGGGGACAGCCAAAGACGGCGGAGGGTTTGACATTGATGGTGGAAGCACTAACAGCATCATGCAATATAACTACTCGCACGACAATGACGGTGCAGGTTATTTGCTGGCCCAGTATTCAGGTGCTAAAGAGATGAAAAACCTCACCATCCGCTATAACATCAGCGAGAATGATGGAAGGAAAAACGGGTATGGCGCCATTCACTTATGGTCTTCTGGCTCAAGCGGTGGTATTCAGAACGCACATATTTACAATAACACTATTTACCTGTCTCCGGCAACAAGCGGAGCGCCAAAGGCAGTTTGGGTACAATCGGGAGGTACTACAATCGCTACTTTCAGAAACAACCTGCTGGTTACGACAGGTGGTGTCAGGTTAGTACAAATTGATGCCAATGTTGTAGCCAACGTGAAGTTTGAGGGAAATAACTACTGGGCATCCGGCATAACACCAGCCTTCTCCTGGGGGAGCACGTTATACAAGTCACTGGATTCGTGGCGCTCCAACACATTACAAGAGTCACGCAATGGAGTATCACTGGGCTACTTCCTGGATCCCAATTTACAGAACCCTGGCAAAAGCATCACTATATCAGACCAAAGGCTGCTTTATACTTTAGAAGGCTATAAGCTAGCGCGTTCTTCTCCAATGGTGGGCAAAGCGCTAAACCTGCAAAAAGATTATGGGCTAAACACTGGCAACCGAGACTTTTGGGGCAACGGCATAACGCAGCGAAACGACTTATGTATAGGTGCACACCAGGTAACGGACAATAGCAAGGCGTGTTTATATGGAGGGAAACAACAGTTAACCTTTGCGACTACGGCCCAAGGCACTTACAGCGGCTTGGGTGTGGAAGCTGGGCTGTTCACACCAGAGGCGGCCGGAGTTGGCAATCATCCCTTGATGTATACTTATACTGACACTCAAGGGCAACAACAGGTACTACATCATACCGTAATGGTAACCGACTCAAAAAACACTGAATGGACGGGCAGCAATGGTACATCAGATTGGTTTGATAGCCAGAACTGGACCACCTGCGTGCCTACGCCTACGATCAATGCCAACATTCCTGCTACAACAGCATCAGCTGCAACCTCCCCAGTTATAAAATCCGGGAAGTATGGTTACGTAAATAACCTAACGCTGGCAGCTCCCCTCACCATTGAGCACTCGGCCACTTTAGAAGTACATGGGCATATAACCGGCGACAAACTCGATGCCAAGCAAGGCTCCAGCCTTATACTCACCAGTAATGACCATCAGCAGATCCCGGGTGGCACCTACGGAAGCTTGATTTTGAAAGGCTTAGGCACCAAAGCACTTCTAGGTGAGGTTACAATAACGAATGGCCTCAACCTAATGCAAGGCAGCTTGGCGCTCGGTAACCACACCTTAAAAATGGGGGCAGAGGCAAGTGTATCGAACTACAGTGCAGAAAAATATATCATAACAGATGGCACCGGCAAATTTACACATAGTGCCATAGGGCCAGGCATTACTAAAACATTTCCTGTTGGCACGGCACAAGGCTTTGCCCCTGTAACGCTACAGAACAATGGCACCACCGATAATTTCAGTATTAGAGTCGAGGAAAACCAGATTAGCCAAGACAGTGTTCAGCCATCAGAAAGCACCATTAATAAAACTTGGCATATCGAAGAAGAAGTTACCGGAGGTTCTGATGTATCTATGGCGCTGCAGTGGACCATCCACGATGAGCCTATAACTTTTAATCGGTCTGAAAGCTATGTGAGTCATTATGAAGGTGGGGAGTGGCAGGTAATGGAAAGCAGTTCCGGCACAGTGACCCAGGGCACCTCACCTGATACCCATGTCATCATGCTGACAGGGGTTTCGTCTTTCTCTCCCTTTACTGTGGCAAGTACAGGGTCTGCCCCAACTCCTATGCCTGTTTCTTTGTCTACTTTCACAGTTGCCAGAACTGGCACGGAGGCTCTTTTACAATGGGAAACTGCTTCTGAGAAAAATAACTATGGCTTTGATATAGAGGTTTCAGAGGATGGAAAACTATTCAGCAAGATAGGCTTTGTGCCTAGTAGTTCTGGTGGTAACTCTCAAAGTAAGTTAACTTATACTTACCAAGATACAGAAGCAGGTAAAACTGATGTCAGATATTACCGCCTCCGCCAGATAGACTTTGATGGCACTGCAACTTACTCTATGGTAAGAGCAGTAGACTTTAAACAGGCAAAGCTGCTGGTTTCCGTATATCCAAACCCCTTCTCAGACAACATAACACTAGAGGTTGAAACTATCAAGGAAGAGAATCTGCAGGTTGTAATTGCAGACATGACAGGAAAGCGGGTACTACAAAAGTCTATGCGTTTGCCAGGAGGCATCTCTAAGCTCTCTTTAAGTATGACCGAGATACAACAGGAAGCATCATTCTTTTTCTTGACAGCATATATCGGCAGCACACCTTATCATATTAAATTGGTGAAGAAATAAAAGTGCAACAGCACGCTCGTAACTCAGCTCAACCATACACAAAAGAGGCAGGTATCACGTATACCTGCCTCTTTAATTTAGCACCCGCCTACTACTTGCTGTAACTTTAAAAACAGATTGTTTCTTTTTTATTACAATTCATAATCTATATAATA
>NZ_JBHTLD010000318.1:0-3813 GCF_042678745.1 Pontibacter rugosus
CAAGTTATATAGATGGTATTTAAATAATTTTAAAGAACAGAGAGAGCAAGAGTTGCTCACGAAAAAGCTTAAAAAGTAGCACTTAATTTTAAAGACTACCAAAAGCTCACAAAACACAACAACAACAAAATCCTATTCATCAACTTGTAGCCAAAGTAAATGAACACCACAACCTCACTTCTAAACAAGAGGGCTGGACAAATTGTACTAGCTCATTTCTTAGCCTTTTTATTTATTGTGCTAACCCCACTAGTGGCAGCTGCTCAGAACTACAGCGGCCCACTTGTTATTACAAAGGGCGGAACTTACACAGGAAACTGGGAGTCTCGCGATACCAACATCCCTGCAGTAGAAATCACTACTTCAGAGCCCGTAGTGATCATTAATTCAAATATTCGTAGCGCTGGCCGCCTTATTCGTTTTACTGGTGCAGTTGCAAACATCACAGTTAGACACACCAATGGCTATGGCCTCACTCCTACACCATGGAAAGGCTATAAAAAATCTAGAAATTTCCTTGTTGCAGATGAATTCAAGAATATAGTGGTAGAGAACTGCTACTTTGAAGGTATTGCTGGTATAAACCTGGGGGGGCGCTACCAAGGCAACGGAACACCGAGTGAAACAATCAAAATCCGTTACAACAAAATTAAAAATATAGATGGCCGTATACACGGGGGCTGGGAAAAAGTAAACTTTGTTGGCTTACACTTCAGAAACGGCATTAGCCATGCAGAAATCGCCTGGAATCAGATTATCAACGAAGCGAACAACTCTGTGGTTGAAGATAACATCAACATTCACAATGCCCGCGGAACAGCCAACTCTCCTATTAAGATCCACAACAACTATATCCAAGGATCTTACCCACTACCTGCAACATCAAGCACATACACAGGTGGCGGTATTCTGGCAGATGGAGATGGAACACCAGACACCTCTCCTGCCTTCCTGGATGTATACGAAAACCAACTAGTAGGGTTAGGGGCTTACTCTCTCGGCATAGCTGGCGGCCATAACATTCGCTACCACCACAACCGGGCAATTAATGCCACTACCTTTGCGAATGGCGCACCTTTCAACATGTACACAGGCGGCCTATGGAGCAAGGACTACTATCACAAAGGCTCTATGTATGAAAACTCTGTTGATAATAACACAGTAGCCATTTATGCCCGCAATTACCCTAATCTTAGAAACAACGTTACAGTAGCAGAGGGGGCTACCTTCAGAGACAATATCTTCCCTTTAAATACTGTAATTACATTAGAGGATGAGCAGAACGAATTCAAAAGCTGGAATCAGAAGTTGCAGAAAAACGGCATTGTATTAGGACCCAATGGCTCAAGCCAACCAGCTCCAGCCAATGCAGCACCTACTGTAGCCATCACCTCTCCTTCCAATAATTCATCTTACACAGAAGGCAGTATTTCGGTATCTGTTGCTGCAGATGACTCAGATGGATCAGTAAAAAAGGTTGAGCTATTCCAGGGCAGCACAAAAGTTAGCGAAAAAACGTCAGGCCCGTTCAATTTTACACTTAGCAACCTAACAGCTGGAAGCTATACGTTAACCGCTAAAGCCACCGACGATGATGGCGCCTCAACTACTTCAAAGGCCATTCAGCTGAATGTAACTAAAGCAGAAGGCAAAACACCGTCGCCACAAGCACCTCAAGCACCACAAACAGAAACGCAGGGTGCCATCACAAGAGAATTCTGGTCGAACCTGCCTTATGGTTCGGTTAATGTAATACCGGTTAGCAAAACTCCTAACAGCACTACTACCTTATCTTCTTTTGAGGCACCGTCTAATGCAGGAGATAACTACGGACAGCGCATCAGCGGCTATATTACAGCACCACAATCAGGCCAGTATACCTTCTGGATTGCTGGAGACGATGACGCAGAATTATACCTGAGCACATCAGAAGATCCTAATAGCAAAAAAAGGATTGCATATGTAGATGGATATACTAACTCACGTGAGTGGGAAAAGTATAAGTCTCAGAAATCGGCAAGTGTATCTCTTGAAGCAGGAAAGCGCTACTACATTGAAGCACTACACAAAGAAAACAGTGGCGGAGACAACCTGGCCGTAGCGTGGCAAATGCCAAACGGTGCTAAGGAAATGCCGATTTCCGGAAACAGTTTATCTCCTAAGGGCAGCACCAAACCAACAGTAGCTACTACTGGTAAAATTGAGCGTGAATTCTGGGGTAATGTAAGTATAAAATCAGCGGATGATATCCCTGTAAATAAAACCCCAGACAGCGTAACAGAACTAACGCTTTTCGAAGCGCCATCTAATGCAGGCAACGACTACGGCCAGCGTATCAGAGGCTATATCACAGCCCCACAAAGCGGTGAATACACGTTCTGGATAGCAGGTGATGATGAAGCTGAGTTATGGTTGAGCACTTCTGATAACCCGAACAACAAAAGCAGAATCGCTTATATCAACGGCCCTAACAACTGGACTAACTCAAGAGAGTGGAACAAGTATTCTTCTCAAAAATCAGCTAAGGTAAACTTGAAAGCAGGTCAGCTGTACTACATAGAGGCTCTGCATGTAGAGCACGGAGGTGGAGATAACCTGGCAGTAGGCTGGCAATTACCTGACGGTGACATGGAGCGCCCAATTGCAGGAAACAGACTAACTGCTTTTGGCAGCTCACTTACCAGCACCAGCTCTAGCGCCATGACAGCCAGCTCATTTGAAACTGAACCACTGTTTAACCAGGTTTCAGCCTACCCTAACCCATTCAATGAAGTAATCACATTGAACATGGGAGAACAGGAAACAGAGCTTAAAGAGGTTGTTATACTAGACCAGACAGGAAAGGTTATTTATAAGCAACAGAATCTGACCTTAGAGGGCAACAAATTGACAATCAACCTGGCAGGTGCAGGACTTAAAAGAGGTTTATACTTCTTAAGATACGCTGACAAGGCAGGTGCTACTAAAACATTGAAAGTTGTAAAGCAATAACAAATTCAAAAGCTTGTATAAAGCAAAAGCCCCGGCACAAAGTGCCGGGGCTTTTGCTTTATACAAGCTTTCACAAAATCTACCTTCCCAACTGGTTATTCCAGAATGTGAGCCCTCTTAAATTTTAGCGTCTTGCACTGCCCTGTAAGCTACTAAATAACCTTAACAACATAGTAGTTTTCTTCAATCTAAATGCTTCTTAAAGGCACCATTCCTCTGATAACAACTAACCTTGCAGAGTGTCCAAACAGCCACTAGTAAGCATGCAGCCATTCCTAAAATCTTAGGTGCCTCTACCATAGCAGCGCTAAGACTGATCAACTTACTCCATTCTTGCAATATACTTCCACCGAAAGCATCAACAGCTGCTAAAACTCATATAGCTTATCATAACTTCAAGCTAGAGTCACTCCTAAAGAAGTAAGTTCATTAAACCTTCCTACGCCTATCTCTCCTACTAAATAAGTTCTTTAGATTCACGGTTTAACAGATTAATCATCCTGATAAACAATCAGAAATAGGGTGTAATCAGATGCCCTTATGACAACAAATAATTCTGTCATGAGGATTATATTTACTTATCCCCACACTGCATACATCAGCTGTTTCAAGCTTTTAGATTCGCTATCATTTTTCACTATTATTTGGCAAAATGTCAAGAGACCAAAAACACGAGCTACAATCTTTACCCTTTGCAGCCACTTAAAAAATAATACAAATTCACCCTTCCCTCAGTATCTATAAAATTCAACTTAACTAAACCTAACCTTTTTTGAACTGAAAGCCGTGCATTTACTTGATTTTATATACAAAACCATATAT
>NZ_JBHTLD010000319.1:0-3778 GCF_042678745.1 Pontibacter rugosus
CGAATAAGCAAATTTTAATCTTATTTTAATCTTACTATATCTTGTTCAAAGTCAACATAACAATTTCTCTCCCCGTATTACAGCTTGACTTATAGTGCAATCACATTTTCCTAATCTGTGAGCTTCTTTAGCACATCCAAAGAGCTTAAACATAATTAAATATAAAACTACCCACAGAAGTTATGAAAGTTAACAAGAACAGCAAGAATCAACAGCTTGAGCAGTTTCGGGAGGAAGGTAAGGATCAGTACATGACCACCGATCAAGGGGTGCGTGTTAACCACACAGATGATTCTTTGAAAGCCGGATCAAGGGGACCATTACTTATGGAAGATTTTCACTTCCGTGAGAAAATGACTCATTTCGATCATGAATCGATTCCAGAGCGGGTTGTTCATGCCAGAGGCTCGGGAGCACATGGGTATTTTCAGCCTTACAACGATACACTGAAGGAATTTACTAAAGCTAAATTCTTGACTGATCCTAATACACAAACACCTGTTTTTGTGCGTTTTTCAACTGTAGTGGGTTCCAGAGGATCAGCCGACACAGTGCGTGATGTTAGAGGTTTTGCAACTAAATTTTACACAGAAGAAGGTAATTATGACCTGGTAGGGAACAATATGCCTCCTTTCTTTATTCAGGATGCAAATAAGTTTGCCGACCTTGTGCACGCTATAAAGCCTGACCCGGACAACGAGATGCCACAAGCATCAGCTGCTCACGACACCTTCTGGGATTTTGCCTCTCTGATGCCTGAGACCATGCACATGATCATGTGGGTACTTTCTGATCGTGCCATACCTAGAAGCTTCCGTATGATGGATGGTTTTGGGGTACACACCTTTAGATTAATCAATGAAGAAGGCAAGGCACGCTTTGTTAAATTTCATTGGCGCTCCAAGCTGGGCGCGCATTCTTTAGTTTGGGACGAGGCTCAAAAGCTGGCAGGTAAAGACCCCGATTGGCTGCGCCGAGATTTATGGGAGGCTATTGACATGGGTGACCACCCGGAGTTTGAGCTTAACGTACAGATTGTAGAAGAAGAAGATGAGTTTAAGTTTGACTTTGATTTGCTTGACGCTACTAAAATAATTCCTGAAGAACTGGTTCCCTTAAGGCCGGTTGGCAAAATGGTGCTCAACCGCAACCCTGACAACTTCTTTGCAGAAACAGAGCAAGTAGCCTTCCACCCAGGAAACCTGGTACCTGGCATAGATGTTACAAACGACCCACTCTTACAGGGCCGCCTGTTCTCTTATGTTGATACACAACTGAACCGCTTTAACAGCGCAAATTTTGCGGAAGTACCTATTAACCGGCCACTGGCAAGCACACATAACCATCAGGGTGCAGGCTTTATGCGCCATACCATCAACAAAGGGAAAGCAAACTACTGGCCAAATTCTATAGGAGGCGGTTGCCCTATGATGGCCCCAGAAAAAATGGGTGGCTATGTGCATCACATGGAAAAGGTGGACGGGCACAAAATTCGCGCACGAAGCGAAAGCTTTAATGACCATTACAGCCAGGCAACCTTGTTTTGGAACTCTATGACAGAACCAGAAAAGAAGCATATTGTTAAAGCTGCCCATTTTGAACTTGGCAAAGTGATGTCAAAAGAAATTCGCCAGCGCATGCTGGGGCATTTCAATATAATCTCTCCTGACCTGGCTCAGCGGGTTTCTGAAGGAATAGGTGTGGAAGTACCGAAAGACTTCAAGCCAACGTCTACCGGTCATTACGAAGATAATGAGGCATCGAAGCAAATGAAGAAAGGAAAGTCAGTGAAAGAGACTGACTTTGTAAGTATGGAAAAGCATAAAATCGAAACCGTAGCTTCAAGGCAAATCGCTATACTTCTAGAGGATGGGTACGACTACTGCGAAGTAATGCAAGTGAAGAAAGCTTTAGAAGATGCTGGTGCACATACTAAAGTTGTTTCTAAATTTCATGGTATGCGCAAAGCTGCTACCGGCGAAGAGATAGAGACTGATAAGAGCCATATTACCACTGCTTCTATTATGTATGATGCCATTTATATTCCAGATGGTGAAGAAACAATCAAAGCCTTACTTAAAGAAGGAGATGCTATACATTTTGTAAATGAAGCCTTTAAACATTGCAAAGCAATTGCCACATCAGGTAACGGCATAGCGCTCCTGGAAAAAGCAGAAGTACTAGGTATAGATTTCGCGGCACACGATTCACAAAAGGTATTGTCAGATAAAGGCGTTGTTACAGCGGGTAACGATGCTGATGCTGAAGAGTTTGCTACAAAGTTTATTGACGCGATCAAGAAACACCGCCACTGGAACCGCGAAGAGAAAATGATGGTACCGGCATAATATGCTTATACCTATGAAACAAGAAGGGTCTCCTGTAGTACAGGAGACCCTTCTTGTTTCATAGGTGCTGGGTTAGCGTAAAAAATATGCCAGCTGTAGGCTAAAGGCAGTTTTATTGCTCTTCAAGTACGAATACGATGAAAAACCATTTCCTCTTTCATACCTTGCTTCAGCAGCATACTTATCTGTGCTTATACCTAAACCGATTAAAAGTGCTTGCTCATGCTTACGCATACTTTCTAAGGGCGCACCATCGTGAGTTTTTGATTGCCCGTAAAAGTACGTCTCTTTATGCTGCGTACTGTTGTCTGAAAT
This sequence comes from Pontibacter rugosus, assembly GCF_042678745.1. Taxonomy (NCBI): domain Bacteria; kingdom Pseudomonadati; phylum Bacteroidota; class Cytophagia; order Cytophagales; family Hymenobacteraceae; genus Pontibacter; species Pontibacter rugosus. The sequence goes on from NZ_JBHTLD010000319.1 coordinate 2,664, forward strand.
TAGCAGGTTATTGGCAACCCCAACACTCAGGAACGGCCGCATAACACCAGTCCCCATAGAGTACCTGATCATATTATTAATCCCTAAATAGGTCAGCTTAAACTCAGTAGTAGCTGATTCATACTTATTAGCAGACTCTTTCTTTTCATAAGAACTACTAGCTGTATATGGCTTCCACATTATTTCATTTGCAATGGTCCACCTGCCGTGGTTTCTGGGTAATACTAGGTTAAGGGCTACGCCAGCAGTAGCACTGTTACCTGTAAAATCAGCACCTGATACACCCTCGAAAGAGGTAGCATCGCTAAACTTGTAAGTATAAAAACTATATCCGGCTACTACTCCAACTTTTAGAAATACCTTCTCTTTTTTGGCACTAAAATTTTCTGTGGCAGGTGCAATACAGGCATTATATGTTGAAACTAAATCTTTAATAGCATTTTGCTGAAATGGAGTTTTCTGAATCTTAGCCTGCAGATCTCCACATCCACCTAGATAGACACTTAAAAGCCCTTTGTATATCTCAAGAGTGTGGAAAGCTACACCTGTTTCTGTACTTCTCTTTACTTTTTGGTTAAGTAATTCCTTAGGCTCTTCAGCACCTTTGCCAATGTAGAAGTGCGTTTTAGATTCTTTATCTGTTAATACATATAGATTAACCTCCCCTTTCACTAAGGTTCTCAACATTACTGTATCTCGAATAATAGAAGGAGCCGCATCAGTTCTTATTTGGTTAAGGCTGGTTGGAGACATATCTACATCAACCGCAAAAGTATGATATAAATCTCCGTTTATAAATCCGAATGCCTGCACCTGTTTAGTTGTCAGTTTTTCAGATGATGTGCTTTCAAGGCTGTTTTTAACTTCAATTGTTTTAGGGTTGCGCTTCCAATCTTCATTTTTGATGAAAGCGGTTGTACTATCCCCGTTGAAGTTAATGTAATACCCCTTCTGAAAATTGGACTGCGAAAAGGCATTTAGGTTAAAAAAAATTAAAAAGGCGAAAGGTAAAATTGTTTTCATATATATTAATAAAAGGTTGATGAAGCAGAAGTATAAATAGATGCTTAAAGTTCGTACTAAATAAAAACATCCTCTTAATTTTTTGCATATAT
>NZ_JBHTLD010000320.1:0-3682 GCF_042678745.1 Pontibacter rugosus
ATAAAGAGATAGCGATAAACTTTGAAAATCAAATATTCCTCTAAGCTCGTTAAGGCCTTAGATTTACTAGTTTTAAGTAAGCAAGACATTCACGAAGTGTCGCTTTAAACCAACTAATTTTCACTAAAAACAGAGAAGCCGATTCTTGTAAGATCGGCTTCTCTGTTTATTTATAATTGATCGATTTTACAATCCCTGGCTATACTTTAAAATAACGCCATTACCTTTTTTACTTCCTTCACTGGCAATGTATACTTCGCCATTCTCACCAAAGGCTAGTCCTTCTGGTTGGCGCATCAGTTCTTTATCTAAGATCACAGAGCGTTTTATGTTACCATCATCACCTAATACCATCATACGCTGGTTGGCGGCATCTAATAAGTATAACTCTCCTGTTTGAGGATGAACCTCTAAAGAAGAGGGTTGTAATACGTCATACATGTCTTTTTTCTTACCGGTCGTATGCTGTAGTTCTTTTTGCGCCAGAGGGATCTTAATTAGTGGCTCAAGCTGCATTTGCTTACTAGTCAGATCAAGCACATACACACCTTTATTAGCTCCTAACTTATCATCATGGCCTTTGCAGGCTATCAGCAGACGCTTGTTCTTTTCATCATACGCTAGTCCTTCTGTGTCTTGTGTGGCAGCTAAAACAGACTTGTGCTCTGTCACGGTTGGTTTTTTGCTGTTGAAATCCGACACTTCAAATACAGCCCCATCGCTGCGCAGCACGTAGGCTGTAGTACCAGCTACTGCTATTTCCTCATAATCTCCAGGACCGGCAAACTTGATTCTGTCTTCAATATTTTTGCTGCCTAAGTTATAAATAAAGATTACTCCTTCTTCATCCTGTATACAGGCCATCTTATTATCAGGTAGCAAAGCTATACCTGATATCTCCCTTAGTTCTACCGGGAGCTGCCAGGTTGCCAGGGGTTTAGCAAAAGCAGGCTCACCTTTAGGTATAAATCCGACAAGAGATGCTTCCTGTACCTGAACAGCCGCTGCATCACCTTCTAAAAGCTTACCGTCTTCTGCAAATGAAAGAGACACATCGTCTCCCTTACTCTCCAGTTCCACCACATATTTTATTTGATTGACCTCATTTACACGATGTACCTCATCTAACGTATAATTCCCGTATTTCTGCTGCACGTATGCCATTGCCTTGGCAGGTAAACCTTGTGTTCCTATCTCTTCCGTTACGCGCAGCAGTTTGCCTTTCGTGTCGAACAACACCGACCTTTCCCTCCCACTGAGTTCAAATTCTGCTTCATAGCCCTCATCTTCTTCGTCCCAATCCATTGTAGTGATATTAGGATATAGTTCACTGAAGCGGATTTTCACAGCTTCAGGAACGTTCTCTTTCTCCCACAAACTATCGCAGCTAATGGTACCTGCTATAAGAGCTAAGGCTAAAACATTTATAGTTATCTTTTTCATTCTATCAACTCCTTCAATTTATATAAGCTTGTAAGCAAGTATACTTTCTGAATCTGAAGGAATTTTGAAGTATAGGCAGGTTAAAGGCTAATTCGAAAAATAAATGCACAAGCTGTGTACTCCGCTGGCATAGCTATACTTGGGAGTAAGCTTATATAAGTCACATATTTTTTTCACCAGTGCCAGACCTATTCCTAATGACTCAACCGTGTCGTGGCCCGTCAGGAATCTGCTAAACAGCTCTTCCGGCCTCTCCTGTGGCGCCTCCCCAGTGTTCTTAACGCATAGCTTTTCGTTAGTAAGGCTTATGGAAATGCTGCCGCCACGATAGTTGTGCTTGATGGCATTATGCAGCAGGTTCTGAAGCAGCACATCTGCCAATCCGCTATTCATTTTTACATATACCACGGCCTGTTCTTCAACTTTAATCTCTAAACCCCGCATGGCGATTACTTCCTGTAACTGGGCAAGTAATTCTGTTACCGACTGATGAAGCGGCACCTGCTCATCTGCAGCAAATTCACGGTTTTCTATTCTGGTGAGCAGGATGAGCGATTTATTCAGGCGGGCCAGCCTGTTTACTGCCCCGTACATATCAGAAAGCATCCTTGCCTGGTTTTCCGACAATTGCTCAGCCTGCATAAAAAGTTCTAGTTTGCTACTAACTATAGCAAGTGGCGTTTGTATCTCATGCGATACATTCTCTGTAAACTCTTTCAGGTTGAGGTAATCAGAATGGATTTTTCCTGTCATGCTCTGCAGCACCTCGTTCAGCTCCTGAAACTCCTTTGTTGTAGTTGGCTGTAACTCCAGTGGCTGATGCTGGACTAACGTATAGCGCTTAATTTTAATAAGCGTATCGTAAAAGTGGCGCCAGGTATACTTGCTGATATAGTAGTTAACAAACACCAGCCCAACCAAAAGTAATAGAAAAGTCCAGAACATGGCCAGCACAGTGCTTTCTACCAAGTCCTGAAAATCCATTAATGACTTTAAAATGGTATACTGGTAAATTTTGCCTTCCTGCTGTATTGAAAAAGTAAGTTGACGGAAAGGAATCAACTCTTCATCATAGGTGCTGTAAATAAGTGTATCTGATAGTTGCTCTATCACTAAAGCTTTTGGGTCAGCCTCTTTAACAAGTATAGCCTCAGAAATACCAGAGGTTACATTTGGCAGCCTATGATACTGTTGTACATAACTGATAATGTTTTCTTTATCTGTAAACAGTTGATCATCTACTTCATCATAAATCTCCTCTCTTAGAGAAAGATAAAACAGTGTGCCGCCCACCGCAAATACCAGCAACGAGACAAGCACATAGTATAAACTGGTTTTCGTCAGGATTCTCATGGGCACATAAACTTGTATCCTAAACCATACACTGTTTGGATGTAATCTTCCCCTCCTGCTTCTATAATTTTACGCCGTAAGTTTTTAATGTGCGTGTACACGAAATCTAGAGAGTCAAGCATTTCAATATGGTCGCCCCAAAGGTATTCAGCAATTGATTCTTTTGTAAGCACTCGGTTTCGGTTAGATACAAAGTATAGCAGCAAGTCAAACTCTTTCCGGGTAAGGGTAAGCGGTTTCCCTGCTACGCTAGCCTCAGCAGAATCAGGTATTACTTCTACCTCTCCGATACGCACTACTTTCTGCCCATTAAAATTACGCCTTCTTAAAACAGATTTAAGCCGGGCGTTTAGCTCAGATAAGTGGAAAGGCTTGGTCAGGTAATCATCTGCTCCTACCTCTAGCCCAGTAATTTTATCATCTAAAGCATTTTTTGCAGAGATAATGATGATGCCGGTATCGGAGTCGTTTTCTTTTAAAGAACGGACAATGTTTAAGCCGCTGCCGCCGGGTAAGGTAATGTCCACCACTACGCAGGCATACTGGTAAGAGGAAATCTTTAACTTGGCGCTACGGAAATCATCAGCAGCATCACAAGTAAAGCCTTCTTGCTGCAAATAAGCCACAATTGATTCTTTCAGCGCCTGCTCATCTTCAATTATAAGGACTTTCATAGATCTGTTTTATTCAGGGAAGGTAATTTACGCAACAAGTCTGTAGGAAATCTGACTTGCTCTAAATTTGCGCTGAAAGATTCTGTGCCAGGGCTATCATACAAGATTAACCTATACTTTATTAGCAGTATAGCAGGATGGGTTATTGAAACGATACAAGCAGTAAATTTTAGCTGTATTTTACAGAAAATATTGACTTCAGAGATTATACC
>NZ_JBHTLD010000321.1:0-3661 GCF_042678745.1 Pontibacter rugosus
ATATAGTCTAAGTCTAATAAATTATTTTCTATAAGCCTGCTTCTTCTTTATAAGTAGAAATAACATATTTAAACCAAGACGCGCTTTACTCAGTTTTCCATTATGAAACGCACCCTACTATGCTCAGAAGAGTTATGCGTTGGGCAAATGCTACATGCATTACATAGTAAGACAGTGCCAGATGCTATTATAGTTTATGTTTTTAACCTGCACAAGAATGGCTGTCTTACTCTTTGAGGTCAGCAGGTAGGCCCCTTGGATATTCTGCTTTAATAGCGCGCTCAATTTCCGCCACTCTGTTACCAGGGTTCGGGTGCGTCTGTAAAAATTCTGGCCCAGATGCACCTCCTCCTGCCTCTTCCAGAATATGCATCACCTCGATCATGGCGCGAGGATTATATCCGGCAGATCCTGTTAACTGCACAGCCAGCCTGTCTGACTCCAGCTCATCTTCGCGACCGAAACGCATGTTGGTTAATTGCCCTATCATGGCGGCAACGGCAGCACCCGAGCGGCTGGCAGGGTTATCAGGATCATATGTGGCAATAGCCGCAGCACCAGATAATCCCTGGGTTAGCTTTGCTTTGGCTAATTGCTCCGCGGAGTGGCGTGCTACAACATGGCCAATTTCATGCCCAAGTACACCAGCAAGTTGTGCCTCTGACTGAAGGCGCTTAAGCAAACCTGCCGTGATAAATACCTGCCCACCTGGCAGTGCAAAGGCATTCACCGTCTGCTCATCTGCCAGTAGATGAAAATCAAACTGGTAAGGAGTTTCTCTTACACGCGTGCTCTGGACTAGCTCCTGGCCAATAGCTTTTACAGATGCCGCTGCCTCCCTGTCCGGGTGCAAACCTCCATATTGCTGCGCCATTTCAGGGGCAGCCTGTAAGCCTAAGGCAATCTCCTGCTCCACTGTCATGTCTACGTGCTGCTTCTCGCCTGTAAATTCATTTTCCTGGCTGCTACACCAATAGCTTACCAGCGACACTGCTGCTAAAATAATTGCTATAATAAATTTCAGGATGACTCTCATGTCTATCTAAACACAATTTTGGTTGAAGTTGTACCTGCTTCAACGGCATACATATATAAGTAGTTTAAGCTTTGCTACCATTGCCAAAAATGTAACAATCCAGAATAACAGGAATGGCTTTGGGTAAAAAGATTAAAATACTGATAACAGGATTTATCAGCATAAATTAGCATAAGTATATACTTAAAAGTATAACTATCGTAATAACCTGAACTTTGCAGACTTTCTGCATCTATACATGTTGAACAAAACGAATCGCTATGAACCAGAAGCGCACATTTGGAACCCTGCTCACGCTATTAGGCATTGCAGGTATAATATGGGGAGCTATTGCCTTCCTGATGGGAGGTGATGGCGGTATGGTAGGAAAGTATACTTCCGCTGTTCCCTTTGTAGTAGGACTGATATTTTTCTTTTCAGGAATTAACTTACTGAAGACTACTAAAGATCAGGCTTAAAGCCTTTTCATAACAAAGGCCCCTGCCGCAAATAAGCAGCAGGGGCCTTTGTTATTCGTTATAGCAGTTTGTCGCTTAATTATATTGTCATTCCGGCAGCTCCTCCTGCTTCCATGGCGTATGTTTCAACAGCCTGGTTATCATTCAGGTAGCGTGAAGTATACTTGCTATCGTTGCCGTGAATGTAAAAAACAGATTTGTTCTTTATCAGGTTTATTACCTCGTCAGAGATTTCAGTCGGTATAGATGGGCAACCTAAGCTGCGCCCAAGTCTTCCATTTTGCTTTACAAATTTTTCGCTCACATAATCAGCACCATGCACTACAATGGCACGAGCCATAGCATTGGTATTAAACCCCTCGTCCATACCTTTCATGCGCAACGACAAACCGTGCTTACCATAATAGGGTGCATCAGTTATATAAAAACCAAGGCTGCTCATGTAAGAATTAGGAGTATTCGAAAACTGATTCGCTTTATCCTGGCCAGTGTTGCGCCCGTGTGCTACCAGTGTATTAAATAAAACCTTCTTTGTTTTAAGGTTAATGATCCAAAGGCGTTTTTCGCTGCTTGGTTTAGTGAAATCTACAACAGATAAAATTGATTGGGACGGTGATATTAATTTTGATTGCTTAAAGTTCTGTACCCCTACCACAGCTTTACGAAAAACTTCATAGCTGAGTCCTTTACGCTTCAGGTCCATACGGTCATACAATCCTTCCACATGATTTTCAAAAGCCTCTTTCTTCGCTACTACAGAAGAACCTGAAACGGGTACAGCAGTGCTTACTGTAGTTGTCATAGTGGGTGTTGCTGATGCAGTGGCTCTCTCCGGCATAGAAGAGGCGAATGACATAAGACCAAGCGTAATTGAAGTCAGAAAGAATTTTACCATAAGTTATTAGCTTCTAGTTTAGGCGTTCGGTTTATACAACAGGCAACACAGTACTTATCGTTCCTTGGTCTAAGGAATTACTTTCCTCATCTTTAAATGAAATCTAGCTTATATCTTCTACAAATGCAACAGAGGCTTATGTATGGTAGCAGAACTATTTGCGCAATTATATTTGTATCAGCGCCATATCTAAGTATATTTTTTGCTGTTTAGCTTGTAAGGCAATGCGTAATGCTGCAATTTTGAACTGAAACAATAGGAATATGATAAAGATACGTACAGCTATACCTGCTATTGGCCTTTTAATTATGTATGCTTGTGGCGTGCCAGAGAGTATGCAGGATTTTGATAGCAATACCTGGAAAAACGACCGCTACAGTTGCCAAAATCAAAGAGCTGCTTTAGTAGATGATTTTGATAAAATAAGAAAAGAACTGTATGGCAAAAAGGAGTATGTAATAAGAAATTTGTTAGGTAAGCCAGATAGTGAAGAACTGCTTGAAGGTAACCAGCGACTCTACTTCTACTACTTTGAGCCTGGAGCACAATGCGAAAATAAGCGGCAGCTATCGGAATCCAACAGGGTGCAGATACGCATCAACTCCGTTGGTAAAATATCTGAAGTTGGATATTACAGACCTATCTAGGAGCATGGCTTAAATTCATCCTTTGCGCTGAAACCGCCTGTAACCGATCCTGATTTTAAGCTTTTTTCACCCCATAGCGCTGCTATTGAGATAAATCTCTAAAATCGTTTTGCTAGGGTCCTTTCCATGTAGGTTCTGTTTACAAAAACGAAATGGAAGCAGGCTCTAAAAAAGCAAAGCCCGGCACAAGTACCGGGCTTTGTCTATTAGATTAAAAATCTTTCTGCTTTAATCAGCTTCGTGTTCAGAGAGGAACTGCATATTAAAGCGGCCTTCCAGTTCTCGATATTGCTTCAGTTGCTGCTCTGTTAAAACAGTCTCTAAGCCACGATCATTTTGAAGATTGATCGTTCTGAATTTTTTGTTTTTAGCCCCGTAGCTGTTTAAGTTACTTGCCTCAGCGTTTTCTAATTGTGCGAAGCGCTCAGCATTTAGCTTCTGTACCTGCGCAAATTGTGCATCAGTTAAATTCAGCTCCTGCTTCATTTCAAGGCTAGCCATCGCAGGCCCATCCAAATTCATAGATAGTACAACCAGGTCTAGCTCATCTTCATTCAGGCTTAGCCGTTGCGCGTAACTGGCAGAACCAAAAACCAACAGTAAAACTATAAGTATATATTTCTTC
>NZ_JBHTLD010000322.1:0-3572 GCF_042678745.1 Pontibacter rugosus
ATACCAGACCGGCTTATGCCAACCTTGCTTAAATATAGAACTAAATATATTAAAAAGATTGATTGAGGACTAATTGTCCTTTATGAAATATGCCCAACACACGTCCCTTGAGCTCTTGCCCGTAGAAAGGACTGTTATGCGACTTAGATTTCGTTTTATTTTTGTCAGGCACCCAAGTTGCTGCCGGGTTAAACAGCGTTATGTTTGCCGGCTCGCCAATGGCTATCTTTGGTTGAGCTAACCCAAGTATACGCCGTGGATTTGTCGTGAATTTCTCTAACAGCACGTCCAGCGGTAGCTCCATTGTACTATTCGCAACGGCAAAGGCTGTTTCTAAGTTAGTAATGCCAAACTCCGCCAAGTCATACTCGAGTTTCTTTCCCTCTACATCCTGTGGAGTATGTGCCGAAACAAGCACATCTATCGTACCATCCTGTAGGCCTTCTTTTATAGCTTCTGCATCACTGGCAGACCTGAAAGGAGGAGCAACTTTGTAATCTGTGTCGAACGGGGCAACTGTTTCATCTGTAAACGCTATCTGGTAACTGGCTACATCGCAGGTTACTTGCAGCCCCTGTGCTTTCGCTATACGAATAGCCTCTATCGCTGCAGCTGTAGAAATAAGAGAGAAATGTAATTTGCCTCCTGTATAAGCTAACAGCTGCAGATCGCGTGTTACCATCACCTCTTCTGCTAAAGAAGGAATCCCGCGCATACCTAGTCGTGTACTTGCTTCGCCCTCGTGCATCTGTCCATTCTCTGTCAGGCGTGTGTGCTCAGGTTTATTCATCAGCAAGCCATCAAACATCTGCATATACTGTAAAGCTTTCAAGGTAACGTCGGCTCCCTGCAACGGGTGAATGCCATCTGAAAAAGCGACAGCCCCCGCCTCATGCAGATCAATCATTTCAGTCAAGTCTTTGCCTTGTGCCTCTACAGTTACTGCACCAGCAGGCAGCAGCGTTACTGGGTAGTGCTGTGATCTATTTTTGATATAGCTGATGGCGCTCTTTGTTTGCACCACCGGATCTGTGTTGGGCAGGCAAAGTACTTCTGTAAAGCCCCCTGCTGCTGCGGCGGCGGAAAGACTTTCTAAGTCCTCTTTATACTCCAGCCCTGGTTCGCCGGTATAGGCATGCATATCTATCCAACCTACCGAAATACAAAGGCCTTCTAAGGCTACTTCTGTATCTGCTTTCTGCTCATCTTGTCCAATGTAGGTGATGGTGCCATTCTCCAGTAGCACATTGTGCTGCTGCATATGAAACGCTGATGCTGGGTTGTAAATGGTAGCTGCTCGGAGAAGTACTTTCATGTTCGGAAGAATCTAATAAGTGCTATTTCGGCCATAAGGAAAAACAGACACAATATTAGGCAATATTTCCAAAGCTTTACACCAAAATATCTTTTTTCGAATTCACCTTTGATAGAAAAAGCGTCTCCATAATCATATACATGTATATTGCCACTCTCACTGCCGATCACAGTCCTGAGTTCATCAGGTGTATATTGTTCCAGGTATGATTCTCCTTTATCGTAATTAAAAGCCAGTGTTGTAAGTATAGAATCATTTAACTGTAAAGTATAAAAGCCTGCTTTTTCCATTTCAGGTGGTACAGTAAAGTATAGTTTCCCGCCACGGACTTGTTGTTCTGGTATAAATGCCAAGGTATCTTGTTGAAGCTGATACACTCCCTCCCGCTGCTGTTTAGTGGCCGCTGGTACCTGCACAATGTTGTTGTTTAAAGTATAGGCTAGCTGTTGTTGCTGCTGATAACTTTCGATGGCCAACCGATACATGACAGGCACAAAAAGGGCATGGTTTGGCAGGCTACTATACGTTTCATCTAAAGGGGCTGCCATTAAATATACCGCCCCAGTACCTCTATCAAAACGCGACAAAAATGGAGATCCTCCTCTAAACCTCAAAATATCTTCTGATGCTCTTGACCAGGAAAGGCTACGGCTTGCGGTGGGCATCTGCATTTTAGCGTCGAAATCAGAGAAGATACTTCTGAAAAATGGATTATTAGGATCTGGCGCCATAAGATTAGTTTTAGCGCCTCCAGCACCAGCACCTGTAAATCTTACAGGCATATTCAAGTTTTGAAATAGTGAAGTATAGGCTCCTCTGTCAGAGCCTACAGGCGGGATGATAAGTAAGGTACCTCCCTCTTTTGCATAATTGCTTAGGTTTGCAGCCAACGCAGCAGAAAGTGCTTTTACCCCGTTTACTATCACAATGTTAGATGCGGCTAGTTTAGCATAATCTATGTTATCATTGGTGTAGCTGCTATACTTAAAGAAGGACTCACCAGCGTACAACTGTTGCAGTGAAGCAGTATTATCAGATACTTCAGTAACAGCAATAGCCGCAGAAGACGAAAGTGTAAAATAGAACGTATTATCGAACTCTACAGGATAATCCTCTACCTGTACATAGGCAAGGCTTATTGCTTCGCCTGTTGCCCTGAAAGACATGACTGCTTCTGTAGATTGCCTGGGCGGTAAATCAAGGCTTAGAGCAGATACCTGCTGCCCCTGCATAAACAACTTGACAGGCACATCTTCTGCCAGATCATTACTGGTATTTGTGACCAACACATGTATACGACTTTCTGCATCGGTCCTTAAGAATTCATCTTCTAAATAAACAGAGTCGATTGTAATATTACTTGCCGCTGCTGCTGATACAGGTATAAGATGAACCTGCATTGAAGCATCTTTAGACTTAAAATCTTCCAGTTTTAAACTTGATTTTTGGAAATCGGAAAAAATGAATAGATGTGAAGCCTGTATACTTTCTCCCAATGAAGGAGCAAAAGGTTTAGCCGAATATGCAAGCTGATCTAGTATAGAAATAGCCTCGCTTTTTTGCAAAGGTGCTCCATGATTTAGTCGTGAAGTAGAAGATAGCTTAAAAGCCGTAGAAGCAGGGAAAAGATCGAGTACTGTTTTAGCTTGATCAGAAGCAACCTCTAACATAGTTAAATCCTCTTCTGAATGCATACGCTGCATACTATAAGAATTATCTACAAATATGTCCAAGTTCGCATCATTCACTGTCACAGCAGCATCTGAGGCAGGTATAAAGGGTTGAGCAAAAGCCAATACTAAAAAAACAATAAATAAGATTCTGCAAAACAGAATAAGGAGCTCCTTCAGGTTGCGTTGGCTGGCAGTAAGATCTTTAGATACTTGTATAAATTTCACATTGCTAAAAGCAATTCTTTTGGCTCGCCTCAGCTGCACTAAATGCAAGATGATAGGCACAGCAACAGCTGCCAGTGCGAACAGGAAGTAAGGGTATAGAAACGCCATAACTCAAGGTACGGATGGTCCTGTGAAAAAGCAAGGCCCGGGATGTGTATTCGCGGCGGTGCGGTTGGCCTTTCCCGGCGGATCGGGATGAGCGTGCGGCTCTGTCTGCTTGGCCCGCAGGAGGTGTTGGTTGGTTGTTGGGTGGGTATAAACACGAGACGCCCCCTCGATTGCTCAAGGGGGCGTCCGCTTTGTTGGGGTTGGCGGCCACCTACTCTCCCGGGTGTGACCCCAGTACCATCGGCGCGCCC
>NZ_JBHTLD010000323.1:0-3526 GCF_042678745.1 Pontibacter rugosus
CATGATGCGTGCCACTGTGTTTAATGTACTGATAATCAGAGTTTTATGAATAAACCTGTTGCTTGAATGGATACAGGAACTGTTCAGTAACGAACACTTTTTTGTTCGTTACTGAACAGGTAGTTATTGTTTTCTTATCTCTGAATAAATCAGCAAATAGTTGTTTAAACACTATAGTTGTAAATCGGCATTCGCAACTAAACTATGGCGCGAGTGGTAGCATAGTCTGATGAAGCTAATGTTCCCAAAGTTTGATAAGATTGGCATGCCCTTACTAGGAGTGGCAGCAGGAGTTCTCTTTGTGCTGGAGGCAAAGTATAAGTTGCGCCGTCGTGTCCGTTCAAAGCCAAAGCGCCTGTTGGAGAATGCAAGTGTGGCTGCTGCTGCCTTGCCTGCGCTGCGCCTTGTACTGATACCGGGTATGTATGCCGCCGCCCGGTGGGCAAATAACCGCCAGTTTGGCCTGTTGCCTTGGTTAAAGTTGCCTAAGGCCGCTCATTACACCCTCGGCTTTCTGCTGCTGGACTATGGTAACTACTTTTGGCATATGCTTATGCACCGGTCTCACCTGCTTTGGCGCTTTCATAATGTACATCACTCCGACCTAGACCTTGATCTTTCCTCAGCATGGCGCTTTCATGTAGGTGAAAATTTCGCTTCCGTGCCTTATCGTGGAGGGGTGATTGCTTTGCTGGGAGTGCCAGCGCCATTGGTGCTGTTTTATGAAGTTATATTCGAGGGTTGTACTGCTTTCCATCATAGCAATCTGCGACTGCCTTATAAGCTGGAGAAGCAGCTGTGTAGGGTCATGGTTACCCCACGCATGCACGGTATTCATCACTCCATTGTGCGGCAGGAAACAGACAGCAATTATGCTGTGATATTTTCCTGGTGGGATAGGCTGCACCAGACTTTGCGCTTAAACGTACCACAGGATGCTGTTACTATTGGAGTGCCTGCCTATCGTGATCCTGCTGAGCAAAGCCCGGTCCATCTTTTCCGGATGCCTTTTAAAAAACAACGCCCCTGGAAACTGCCGGATGGCACGGTTCCGCAGCGAGCGAAATTGCCGGAGCCAACGCAGCTTTTACCTTAACCTTAACAGCAGACATTTTCTATCATCTGAGTCAAGCAGACTTGCCTATCAACCTGTTACTTGTTAGGTAAGTATAAGAGCATGTTTGCATTTCATTTTTGTAAGCGAAAGCTGAATAGAAAGGATTCTGGAAAAGCGGTTTCAGGGCGTCATATCAGCGCTATGGAGCGAGAACAGCGCGAAAGCAGGTTCCTTACAAGCTTTTGCAGCGCAACGGATGAACTTCAAACATGCTTTAAAGTAAGGCTTTTATATACTGTGCCTACACGATCTTTTTAAACTATACTTAGCACCCTTAACTGTATGGCAACCCTATGGACAACGTAAAAGGAAGATTGATAGCATTGGGAGGCGGTGACGACGACGGGCTTATCAAACTCATAAAGTCTGAAATATGCGGCATTCAGTCGCATATAGAAGTAATCGCTACAGCCACGCCCCAGGCTCTGGATGCAGTAGACTCAGGCAACGCTTATAAAGAAGCTTTTGAAGAGCTTGGCTGTGAAAATGTACGTTTCATGCGTATAGACGAAGAACACGAGGCAGATACATCAGAAAATATAACCCGCATCGGAAAAGCAGACGTGATCTTTTTTACCGGTGGTGATCAGCTCAGGCTGGCGCATTTCCTGCAGGGTACCAAACTGCTCGAACTGATGCACCGCAGGTACCTGGAAGAAGACATTATTATTTCGGGTACAAGTGCGGGGGCAGCTGTTATGTCTGACCGGATGATCTATAACGGCTATGGGCATTACTCTCTTATAAGAGGAGAGATGAAAACCGCACATGGCTTCGGCTTTATCAAGAAGGTATATATAGATTCTCACTTTGCTGAGAGAGGGCGCTTCGGCAGACTGGCGCATGCTGTTGCCCATGACCCTGATTACATAGGCATAGGCTTAAGCGAAGAAACAGGCGTGATTATAACGGAAGGTAACCAGGTGGAGGTTTTTGGTACAGGAGTAGTGACAATTATCGATGCCAGTGACGTACGCTTCTCCAACACAAGGCAAGTAGAGGAAAGCGAGCCGATAGCGGTTGAAAACCTGAAGATGCATTTGCTTGTAAACGGCTACCGCTACTGCTTAAAAGAGCATCTGTTCCAGCCCATACCGCAAGAAAACAGAAAAGCAGAAGCGTAATAGATTCTATACTTTGAGTAGCCACTTCTGCATCTACAACAAAAGACGTAGTGCTAAAGGTGGCTAAACAAAACCAGCCCGTATGGTTTTGATATACGGGCTGGTTCTGTTAGAAGTAACGGGAGTGCTGCTCCTATTTCCTGTCCTCTTTTTGCAAATCCATGTTGATCGCAACACCGGCTTTTGCGCCCTCAGCGGCGGCAACCACAACCATTTGCATATCGCGGGCAGCATCGCCGGCTACAAATAAGCCAGGTATATTAGAGTGCTGTAGTTTCCTTGTTTTAATCACTCCTTTGCTTGTAAACTCGCAGCCAAGCTGCTTGCCTATATCAGATTGCTGCTGTGTGCCTAGCGAAAAGAACAATGCTCCCTGCGGGCGTTTCTCGCCGGTGCTGAGCACAATATGCTGTAGCATGCCATCCGCTCCCTCCAGGCGCGTAATTTTCTCTTTGCAAACTTTTACCTCGTTCCGTTCAAGCAGCTCCTTATCTGCGCGTGTAAGGCTGTCGGTGCCGTCTGTAAAAAGCGTTACATCATCACTCCAGGTTTTCATGGCAAGTGCCTGCCCTATCCCTTTGCGCTCAGGACCATACACCGCAATTGCTTTATCACGGCTTTCCCAGCCATCGCAATAAGGGCAGTGATGGATGCTCTTGCCATACATTTCTTCTACGCCTTCCAGCTCTGGCAAATTATCTTTAAGACCTGTGGCAAGTAATAGCTTGCGCGAACGGTATACTTTTCCGTCTACATCGTTTACTACAAATTCTCCTTTCGAATATGTGGCAGTTTCTACCGCTGTATCAACTATCTCTATGCCGTACTTGGTTAGTTCGGCACGGCCTTTCTGTATAAAATCACGTGGGTTCATCCCGTCGCTCGTCAGAAATCCGTTCATGTTTACGGACCAGCGGTTGCGCGGCTTTCCACTATCAAACAAAATCACTTTACGGCGAGAACGGCCCAATAGCATGGCAGCGTTGAGTCCTGCAGGGCCTCCGCCTATTATTATTACATCGTACATAAGTTCTTAATCGGTTCCAGAAGCCTTTCTAACGAACACCAGCCGAATAAGATAGCTGCTATACAAAGATAAATTTATACTTTAGGGTATTATCTGTGCCTTTTGCTGGCAGCAAATCTCAAAAGCAAATGCTTTATAACCATACAAACTGTACAGCAGAAATAAACAGCAATTGTGCAGCTTTCATCATTAAAAATCATTACATTTTAACCTGTTCTGCAAGTCAGGGCACCCTTTGACTTTCCTTTTCTTAATTTT
>NZ_JBHTLD010000324.1:0-3380 GCF_042678745.1 Pontibacter rugosus
TACGGATGTACTTACTGTTACCTGGCCTGACATTGAGCATTCAAACAAATCTGAGTTAGAATACCTGTTTCACAAGCTGAATGACACGATCAGGTACTATGATATAAAAAAGCTCCTGATAGATTCTCGCTTTAATAAAGTACAACTTGCCGAAGAGGAGTACGAAATTCTAATGAAAAACCTCTGCGAAGGCCTTAGAAACAGCCGCCTTGATAAGACAGCACGTGTGGGTTCTTTAGATACAAAAAGAGAACCAAAAGCTGAAAAACTAGCTTATTCGTTAGCAGAGAAGTTAACCCCTAGCTTCGCTTTTCAAAACTTTCAGGACAGGAAGCTTGCGCTAAAATGGCTGCAAGAATAAGATTAGCTGTTGATTTCGCCGATCGTACATTCCACAAACTTCACATCAAGCACAATTACTGATTTTCAGGTCAAAGTTTTTGGGTGGCTAGTTTAAGTTAGAACAACAAGTTTAGCCATACCATTAAACCTTCCAGCTCTTTTTGCCTCTAATGCAGAAACCATATATTCATCAATCCCTTAAAACTATTATGAAAAGAAAAGTACACGCCTTTGCTTTCATGCTGCTGCTGGCTGGCAGTATAGCACAGGCTCAGGTAAAAGACCCTATTGTAGAAGGCATCGTGAAAGAAGCTAACGAGAATTCTCACCTGGAGGGGCTGGCGCACGAACTACTCGATGGCATTGGACCGCGCTTAGTGGGCACACCTGAAATGCAGAAAGCACATGACTGGGCCGTGGCAAAGTATAAAGACTGGGGCATTGCCGCTAAAAACGAAAAATGGGGCGAGTGGCGCGGCTGGCAACGTGGCGTTACGCATGTAGATATGGTGCACCCCCGCGTTCAGTCTTTGGAAGCAACGCAACTGGCCTGGAGCCCGGGCACCAAAAGTAAAGGCGTTACGGCAGAGCTTATTGTGCTGCCAACTATACAGGACTCGGTGGCTTTTCAGAAGTGGTTACCCAATGTAAAGGGTAAACTGGTGATGATCTCGATGCAGCAGCCAACTGGCCGCCCCGACTATAACTGGGAAGAGTTTGCCACTAAAGAGTCGCTGGCCAAGATGAAGGAAGAGCGCGAGGCACAGACAGAAACCTTCAACGAGAACATGAAGAAAACCGGCTATACTTCCCGCACCCTACCGGCAGCACTAGAAAAAGCAGGTGCAGCAGGTGTAGTTACTTCTAACTGGTCGCGTGGCTTTGGTGTGAACAAGATATTTGGTGCCTACACGAAGAAAGTTCCAAGTATAGATGTTGCCCTGGAAGATTATGGTATGCTGTACAGGCTGGTGGAATCTGGCAGCAAGCCTCAGATCCGCATCCAGGCAGAGTCAAAAGAACTCAAAAATGCGCCTACCTTTAACACCGTTGCGCAAATTAAAGGCACTGAAAAACCAGAAGAATATGTGGTGCTATCGGCGCACTTCGACTCTTGGGACGGTGGCACGGGCGCAACCGACAACGGTACTGGTACGATTGTAATGATGGAAGCCATGCGCATCCTGAAGAAAATGTACCCAAATCCAAAAAGAACAATTATTGCCGGGCATTGGGGCAGCGAAGAGCAAGGGCTAAACGGCTCACGTGCTTTTGTGGCAGATCATCCCGAAATCGTAAAGAACATTCAGGCAGTTTTTAACCAGGATAACGGTACCGGCAGAGTAGTGAACATTTCAGGCCAGGGTTTCCTGCACGCGTATGACTACCTGGGCCGTTGGCTAAGCGCTGCTCCAAGAGAGATTACGAGCGGTATTGAAACAAACTTCCCTGGCTTCCCGGGTGGTGGCGGTTCTGACCATGCCTCTTTTGTGGCTGCTGGTGCACCTGCGTTTATGCTGAGCTCGCTGAACTGGTCTTACGGCACCTACACCTGGCACACCAACCGCGACACCTATGACAAAATAGTGTTTGATGATGTGCGCAGCAATGCCATACTGGTAGCTATACTTGCCTACAAGGCCAGCGAAGACCCTGCTACGGCAAACCGTGAGCGCATTGTGTTGCCTGTTGATTCTAGAACAGGAGAGCAAAGAACATGGCCAGAACAAAGAGAGCCAACCCGCAAAGGAGGCTTAGACTAGTTCTGAGGCTTTTTTACCAATATTGTGAGGCTGCCCCAACAAGGCAGCCTCCTTTGTTTTAAAACTGCTAAAAATCATGTTATGTACTGATTAAACTCACTTCTTTTACCATGCCTGCCAGCTACTTTTACACAGTAGCTCATCACTAGCTACGCGTTACAAACCTCTAAAGCCGCAGCCATGAAAAAGATTTTAGTACCTATCGATTATTCTGAAAATTCACAGAACGTATTTGCCCATGCTCTAGGTATAGCACAGGTAGCAGGCGCAGATATTGTACTGCTACATGCTTTTTTCCCTGTCATATCACCTCCTGCTGCCTATAATGTAACAAGCGTTACGCGTGCACTGGAAGAAGGAAAGCAACATGAGTTGGAAGAGTTTGCTGCAAATGCCAAAGAAAACATCATAAATCAGCTTAGTTTAGAGGAGGCTACTAACTTAAATCAGGTAAACATTACCTGTATCACCAAAATGGGCGGTTCTTTCGAACAGGTCATGCATGCCATTAAAACTTATAAAGCAGACCTTGTAGTAATGGGTATGCAGGTAGGCGAAGCGGTTAGTCAGGCGCTTATTGGCAGCACCACAATTTCTGTTATTGAGGAGAGTTCAGTTCCTGTTTTGGCGGTGCCGAAAGGCATCACTTACAAACGAGTAACTTCTGTGGTGTTTGCAGCAGCTTTACACAAACTACCTGCTACTACAGACCTTCACCTGCTACGCGACTTTATTATAAACTTTAACGCCAAGCTACAGGTGCTGCACCTTTACCGCACCAGTGATCAGTTTGAAAAATTTGAGGCAACAGAAGCTTTAGAAGTGCTGGACAGAAACTTCAAGGACATCGAGTTTGAGGTAAATTTTGATTATCGTCCGGATATAGCCGAAGGTATTCAGGATTTCATCAAGGAAACGAAAGCAGAACTACTCATTTTGATTCCGCAAAAGCACAATGTTCTGGAGAGGCTGCTGGATAAAAGTATAACAGGGCGTTTAACAGCACACCCGTTAGTACCTGTCTTAACTTTGCCACATGGCATATTACAAACATCAGCAAACACTAAAGAAGAAGCAGCTAGTATATAAACAGGAAAGGCGGTAATCATACCGCCTTTCCTGTTTATATACGTTATCAGCGCAATGCATATAAGTACTCGGAAAAATTTGGTTTAGTTATTTTGTTCTCCTAACAGGAGCTTGTTAATAGAGGGCTTCTTACAGAATGACAGGTATATGTATACTAAAAGTTAATACCCTCCCTATACTTATATC
>NZ_JBHTLD010000325.1:0-3446 GCF_042678745.1 Pontibacter rugosus
CTGTTTTAAAAAGATCTTTTCTGCTGGCATACTTCTTTCATATAGATATCCTGAATGAAACGAAGTTTACCCATGAAATACCTTTACATCCTTAGTGCCATTTTACTTTTCTCTTTGAGTGCGCAGGCGCAGATTACCA
Source organism: Pontibacter rugosus (assembly GCF_042678745.1). Classification (NCBI taxonomy): domain Bacteria; kingdom Pseudomonadati; phylum Bacteroidota; class Cytophagia; order Cytophagales; family Hymenobacteraceae; genus Pontibacter; species Pontibacter rugosus. Next base: position 140 of record NZ_JBHTLD010000325.1, read on the forward strand.
TTTATCACGAAGACTTTAGCGGTACCGTACAAGGCGTTACCACGCTTAATAACACTTGGGGCCTCAGCTCCCAAGCCCCTACCAGCAACACGACCCTGTCTTCAGGCGGGGCTCACTACAGGACCTCCACTACAATCGCGTCCGGCTACACAACTAAAACGCTTTACCTGGACAACTCCATCAACACGATTGGCTTTAAGGATATTAAAGTGACTTGGGTAGATTTGTACGCCCAGATAAAAGGAAACGTCTCCTCTAACAACGTGCGCTTCTTCTACAGCGTGAACGGGGGCAGCTACACCGAGGTGACGGGCTTAACCCACAACCAGTATTATAACCAGTGGGCGCGCATTAACGGTGGGGCGGCCATCTCTCTGCCGGCCTCCTGCAACGATGCCCGCAGCATCAGGTTCTTCTGGTCTGTAGTGAACGACAACAAGCACGGCGACTACTACGCTATCGACGACATTTCTATCTCTGGTACGCCAGACGATGACCAGACAACGGCTGAGGCTGACCTGTCTGTGCTGGATTGGTCTAAGATTGCCCTTAATGAAGATCCTTTTGCTGCTGGCAAGACTTACGCCGTAGACGGAAATAAAGTAACTTTCACTAAGGCAAGCGCTGCCGGTGTTACAATCACTAAATCGGTTGTGTCAAATTCTGACTTCCAGAACCCGACTAACACGCTGACGCTGACACAAACCAAAGCTTCAAGCACTTTAGGTACAAAAGTGACAATGACTTTTGCCGAGCCAGTGGCTGACCTTACCTTTACAATTTTTGATGTGGACCAAGCCTCTAACCAGTTCCAGGATAAACTGGTTATCAAAGGGATGGGCTTCTCTGGGCCGCTTTCTTTAACTAAAACAAAAGTTAAGACTACTGCTAACAACAGCTTTAACTTAGGCAGCAGCACCATTACAGGCGTATCTGGTACAGATGTGGCCGCAAATTCTAGCGGCGGAAACATAACAGTAACCTTCAGCGACTATGTAGGTGAGGTAACCATTGAATACTATAACAGCGACGCAGTGAGAAACAACGCCGGACAACAAGGAATTGGTATCCACAACCTGTACTGGAGAAGAGATCGCTCAATAATAACGTTACCTGTTGAGTTGATGGCTTTCAAAGGTGCGGTGCAGAACGGCAACGCTAAACTGAACTGGGCCACAGCGCAGGAAACAGCTAACGATAAATTTGTGGTAGAGCGCAGCCAGGACGGAAAAAGCTTCACCAAAGTAGGCGAAGTGAAAGGCCACGGCAACAGCAGCACCCGACTGGATTACAGCTTTACAGATACCAACCCTACCGTGGGCGCCAACTACTACCGCCTGCGCCAGGTGGACTTCGACGGTACAGAGGCCTTCTCTAATGTGGTGGCACTAGAGTTTCAGCAAAAGCAGAGCACAGCGGCGGCAGGAATAGCGAGCGTGTATCCGACAGTGGCCTCGGTGGAGGTAAACATCAGCCTGGCGGTAGACAAGGCGCAAGTGAGCCTGGTGGACATGAAAGGCCGCACACTCGGGCAGTATACAGCAGAGGGGCGCAACATGGTGCTGCCAGTGGCAGGCCTGCAGCCGGGAGTATACTTCGTAACTGTGACAGACGGTGCGCAACGCCACACACAGCGCTTCATCAAGCAGTAGCCTCTCTCACTTTCGTTTCACTCAAGATTTTCATTCATAGTTTCATTCGTTCATTCACATTCACAGTAAGCCCCGGCTGCCCTAAGGGAGGCCGGGGCTTATCGTTTATGGGAGTTGATGAGAAAGTGTTTTTACTTAGTTCGACTTCAACATTTTTACAACCGAAGAAAAACTGTTTAAATAGCTGAGCCATACCTTTCTTTCATCTGTACATGTCTTGAAAGTAGCTGGATAGCCGTTGACAGTTTAATATATCAGGTAAAATACTCTGTTTAGCTGTTTTCAATTTCTAAACATGCTAAAGTTGAGTTCAAAGCATGTTTCCATTTTGTTTTCGCAAGCGAAAGCTGCCTGGAAAGGGTTCTGGCAAAGCGATTTTAGAGTTTCATAGCAGCGATATGGGGTGAGAAAAGCGTGAAGCCAGGTTCCGCTACAGGCGGTTTGCAGCGCAAAGGATGAATTTAAGATAGGCTCTTGCCTATCACTATAGGAGCAATCACTTTTCTTTCAGTTTATACTTCCTGGTCTTTATGAAATTCTTCCCGGAGGTGTGGGTTATGCAAAATAGTGCCCCATATTTATGTTGTTTTGTAGGCCTGCTGTACGTAAAGCTGTAGTGGAAGAACCATAGCGCATATGCTTCGTAAACCTTAATACGAACCAAAAAGACTATAACTATGAAGAAAAGTACAATATTAATGATTCTGGGTGTTGGTGCCTTTACTGCCTGCAACAGTCCCGAAGGTAATGTAGAAAATGATTCTCTATCTGATGCAACTGCGGATACTGCCGTAGCTTACCAAGATGAGCGCGGAGCCATAGAAGCAGACGGTGTACAGGTAAAAGATGTTGGAGAAGATTTCTGGGCTGGAGTTGACTGGGACGCACCTGTTGTTGATGATCCTGAAATGAAGAATGCTGGTGTAGAAATGCGCTCAAATAATGAGTATAATATCTATACTATGGATGATCGCTTGTTGTTTGATACAGATAAAGCACAACTACGGTCTGAAGGCGAGCAGAAACTTCAGGAAATTGTTAACGAAATCAAAGACCTGCCGCAAAACGGCCAAATCCGCATCTTTGGTCATGCCGATGCGCGTGCCAGTAATGAGTATAACAAACAACTATCTGCTGAGCGTGCACGTGCTGTGCAGAATTGGCTACAGAACCAGGGAGGTATCAATGCTAATCGCTTATCTATAGAGGCAATGGGTGAAACCGAGCCTAGAGCTACTAACGAAACTGCCAGAGGACGCCAGCTTAACCGCCGCGTAGCAGTGGTAGTGGTGACACGCGAGCAGTAATAATCAATTAGAAACGTAACAAGCAAAAGCCGCTGATATACCGTCAGCGGCTTTTGCTTGTTAGAGCATATTAAAACCCTGCAAGCGAAAGGAAAGTGAAATATGTTATAATGTAGAAGCTTGCAATCTGTCAGTAGAGCCGTGGCTTCTGGTTTTCCAAAATCATCTCCTATTATTAGCCAGTGCTGCTTCTATAGCCTTAAAGGTAGGAGTGATGGTTTTTAGAAGGATGGAGGCAAAAGCATTGATAAACGTTGCCCCGCTATAGCTATCTTCAGTAACGCAAGTATAGAAGCTCTTGAAAGCAATAAACTGTACTTTTTAAAGTTGCTTATCTAGAAGCTATAT
>NZ_JBHTLD010000326.1:0-3437 GCF_042678745.1 Pontibacter rugosus
AAACTTTTAAAGTATCGGCAGACAATTAACTCCTCGGGTGGAAGTCCTTTATCACCTGCTTCAGGTAGTCGCGATCCAGGTGAGTATAGATCTCTGTGGTGGTGATGGACTCGTGGCCCAGCATCTCCTGCACAGCGCGCAGGTCGGCTCCACCCTCTATTAAATGCGTAGCAAAGGAGTGTCGGAATGTATGGGGACTCACTGTTTTCTGAATTCCGGCTTTAGCCACCAAGTCTTTGATGATAGTAAACACCATGACGCGAGACATCTTAGCGCCCCTGCGATTGAGAAACAGGATGTCTTCGTTTCCTTTTTTGATAGTGAGGTGGCACCGGATTCCCTCCCGATACAGGTTAATATGCTTGAGTGCATCACGGCCAATCGGCACCAGGCGCTCTTTTTCGCCTTTACCACTGATTTTCAGGAAGCCTGCATCGGCATACAGGTTACTGATGCGCAGGTCCAGCAATTCAGATACACGGAGGCCGGAACTGTAAAGCGTTTCCAGCATAGCCCTGTTTCGTGTGCCTTCAGGTGTAGACAGGTCTATGGCTGCCAAAAGCTCCTCAATTTCATGAAAAGCCAGCGTATCTGGTAGTTTGCGGCTCAGTTTAGGCGCTTCAATGGTATCGGTGGGATCAGTCTGCATCATGTCTTCCATGATAAGAAACTTGTAAAAAGCCCGTATGCCAGACAGCGTCCGCGCCTGCGAGTGCGGTGTCATACCCAGTTCATTCACCCACTGCAGGAATTCCCGCAGGATGGCGGGCGTAATATTTTCCGGGCTCACCTGCTGCCCTTTTAAATCCAGAAAATCGATCAGCTTGCGCACATCCCGCACATAAGCCTCCACAGAGTGCTTCGACAGCGACTTCTCCAGTTTCAGGTACTCCTCAAATTGCTTTATGCTGATGCGCCAGTTCACTTTTCTGAATTAAGAATGATGAATTAAGAATTAGAAGGATCGGGTCAGCAAAGTCTAATCGGCTGAACTCCTTTGTCCTTCGTCTTAAATTCTTTTGTCAAAGAATAAATAGAGCAAAGATAGTTAATCCTTACCTTTGTAGCTTCTAAAATGGCAAGAAGTATACTATGGAAATACTCATCCTGAATGGCCCTAACCTGAATCTGCTGGGCACGCGCGAGAAATCGGTGTACGGCAGCCGTTCTTTTGAAGATTATTATAAAGAACTGGAAGAAGATTTTCCAGATCTGAAGCTTTCCTACTTCCAATCGAATACCGAAGGAGCTTTGATAGATAAGCTGCACGAGGTGGGTTTCAGCTTCAAAGGCATTGTGTTCAACGCCGGCGCTTATACCCATACTTCCGTGGCGTTATCAGATGCCATCAAGGCTATTGATACCCCTGTGATAGAAGTACATATATCAAATGTTTATGCACGGGAGGCTTTCCGCCATAAAAGTATGATAGCACCTTACTGCACTGGCAGCATCAGCGGTTTCGGATTGGAGAGCTATCGCCTTGCCTTACAGTTTCTTGAGCGACAAAAACCAAAACAGGTAGGGTTCAGAGTATAGATTCTGTAACCTGCGCCGTTATACTTTCGTCTAATTAAGTTCATATTTTAGAATATAGTCCGAAAACTATATTAACTTGCTTCCCTATGCTTAACTTCTATCCCGGTCCGTCTAAAGTATACCCTGAGGTGCGCCAGTACTTGGTAGATGCCTATGATGAGGGTATTCTGAGCACGCCGCATCGGGGTGAGCAGTTTGTGCATTTATCGCGTACGGTGGTTGGCTCCATGAAGCGCAAGCTCAACATTCCGCAGGATTACCACATCTTTTTTGTTTCGTCGGCCACAGAGTGCTGGGAGATATTAGTGCAGAGCTTTACTACGCATAAGAGCTCTCATATTTACAACGGTTCTTTTGGGGAGAAGTGGTTTCAGTATGCGCAAAAGCTGCGCCCTGAAGCAGAAGGTTTCTCTTTTGACTTCAACGAAACCATGCCAGTAAGCGAGCTTCAGATCAGCCCGGACACTGAACTGATTTGCTTTACGCAAAACGAGACGTCTAACGGCACGCAGGTAAGCCCGACTACGATCCTGAACCTGCACAACCGCTACCGCGACACCCTGATTGCAGTAGACGCTACCTCTTCTATGGCTGGTCTGAACCTTAAATTGATTAAGGCCGACATTTGGTACGGATCGGTGCAGAAGTGCTTTGGCTTACCTCCCGGGTTGGCTATTATGGCCTGTTCGCCGCGCGCTATACTTAGGGCCAAGAAAATAGGTGAGCGTGCGCATTACAACAGCCTGGTAACCATGCATGAGAAAATGCTGAACTACCAGACAACGCACACACCAAACGAGATAGGCATTTACCTGCTCAAGCGTATGCTGGAGGATCGTCCGTTTATCAAAGGCATAGACCAGCACCTGACAGACCGTGCCCTCGACCTGTATACGTTCTTCGAGCAGTTCTCCGACTTTAAGTTGCTGGTAGAAAACGAGGAGGTGCGCTCTAAAACCGTTATCGCGCTACAAGGTAACGACAGGCTGATAGAAGAGCTGAAGAAGCGCGCGCTGCACCACGGCATCCGCCTAGGCAATGGCTATGGGCAGTGGGCCAGAAACACCTTCCGTATTGCTAACTTTCCGGCCATAGAGGACGAAGAATATGAAGAACTGAAGCGCTTCTTCCTGCACTATTACGCCTGATTTTTAAGATATAAAGCTGCCTGTTTTGCTCATGCCACAGGACATACTGCTTACTCCCATTCATAATTCGTTATTCTAAACTCGTACGTATCACCCATGTTCAGTTTCAAAGAGATAGCGTCGGTTACACTCACGCTGTTTGCCGTGATTGACATTATCGGCTCTATTCCTATCATCATTGATTTGCGCAAGCGCGAAGGCAAAATAGAATCAGAGAAAGCTACCCTTATATCAGGTGTGCTGATGATCATTTTCCTGTTTCTGGGGCAGTCTATCCTTAGCTTGTTTGGGATTGACTTTGAATCGTTTGCCATGGCAGGCGCTATCATCATTTTCCTGATTGGTCTGGAAATGATCCTGGGCAAAGACTTCTTCCATTCTGATCCTGAAACCAAGAGCGGCTCCATTGTACCTTTGGCTTTCCCGCTGATTGTGGGTGCCGGTACCATGACGACCTTGCTTTCGCTACGTGCCGCTTACTCGCTGCCAAACGTATTAGTTGGCATCGTGCTAAACCTGGTGTTCGTATACCTGGTGCTGAAAGGCAGCAGTTGGATAGAGCGTAAACTCGGCAAAGACGGCGCCAACGTACTGCGTAAAGTATTTGGCATTATCCTGCTGGCTATCGCCATCAAACTGTTTAAGACGAATTTATAAGAATTTTGAATGTGTGATTGAGTGAATGTGTGAATTTTAATTATGAATGACTGACTTTTGAATGATTGACTACTATTCTTCTTGTCATCTTGT
>NZ_JBHTLD010000327.1:0-3336 GCF_042678745.1 Pontibacter rugosus
CGTCTATCTTTATATCTAGGCTATAGAAAATGTTAGCCGAAAGAGAGATCATCAAATTCAAATAATCTTATACTTAGAAATCAAGGCCTGTCTAAGTATAGAATTGCCATCTACTTTTAAAACTTAAACAAAAGGTAATTAAGTGATTATAATATTTCATAAGTAAGATGTTAAAATATATTTGGAATTATACTCAACAGTCACGTACCTTTGCAGTCTTGCAAAATAGCAAATGCCAGATTTTTTAGCACATACACAAATCTTCATTACAGGATACGAACTACACGACCTGTAACAGTACCCCTCTTCTGTATTTGGGGCTACTGCAGCCTCTTCTTTTCTATTTTTTTGGGTTGATTATTTTAGACTGGAGGAACAATTATGTTCAGAGGTGTCGCCTTGGTTTTTCTTGGCGCTTGTAGTTTTGGAGTGCTATCAACATTTGTAAAGCTAGCTTACAAGGATGGTTTTAACTTGGGTGAAGTAACGGGCACTCAGGTTTTTTTTGGGTTGATTATTCTTTGGACAATCGTGTTGTTGCGCAAGCTGCTTAGCAGTAAAGCCGACAACACGTCGTTCAAGGAGGCTTTGAAGCTGGTTGCCATGGGTACCAGTACCGGCCTTGTCAGCATTTTCTATTACAAATGTGTCCAGGCAGTGCCTGCCTCCATAGCCATTCTGCTGCTTATGCAGTTCACTTGGATGAGCTTGCTGTTGGATTCTATTATAAAACGCAAACTACCTAGCCTCCTGCAAATTGCCACAGTGGTATTGGTGCTGTTTGGCACAGCACTGGCAGGCAGGTTATTCTCAGGCACTATACCCGATTTTGAGCTATCAGGTATTGTGTATGGCCTTTTGGCAGCATTTAGTTACACTCTCTTTCTGATGGTAAACGGCTCCGCCGGCAATCATTTACATCCTGCAACTAAGAGTGCCTTGATATTAACAGGAGCCTGCATTTTAATATTCACCATCTTCCCGCCAGTATTTTTGGTAAACGGTGCTTTGTTTGATGGCTTGTTTAAGTGGGGCATCTTGTTAGCCTTGTTCGGAACGGTTATACCCCCGCTATTTTACGCCTACGGCATTCCCAAAGTAGGCCTCGGGCTAAGTGCCATACTTAGTGCGGCAGAGCTTCCGGTGGCGGTGTTAATGTCGAGCTTGGTCCTAAACGAAGAAGTATGGGCTGTACAGTGGCTTGGAGTTGCACTGATTCTCGCGGCTATCCTACTTTCAAATTTAAACTCTCTCAGAAAACAAAAAAACAGCCCACCGAAAGTAGTAGCAGCTTAAGCCCCAGAGTGGCTTGAAATAGCTTAATGTACATCCTGCCTGCTGCTGCATAAAAATATACTTTCGGCTGTCAGCTAGCAGCTCGCTCATTTTGTGCTTGCTTTAGTTTTCACTTCAGACAGCACAGTTAGCTGAAACCATACCCATACTTGCTTCTAATTACCGTTCAGAAGCAGCGGCTTTGATTTATACTTCCTCCTTTCAGGCAATTTCGCTTAATTTGCAGCCTAAACTACAACACCTAAACCTATGGCACGATATCTTACAGGAATACAGAGTACGGGCCGTCCGCACCTAGGCAACCTGCTGGGCGCTATTATTCCTGCTATCAAGTTTTCTCAAACCTCTGATGAGGCAGCTCTATACTTTATTGCAGACATGCACTCGCTTACCACCATTCGCGATGCTGAAGTACTGCGCCACAATACCTACTCAGTAGCAGCAGCATGGCTTGCTTTTGGTTTTGATACAGAGAAGCATATCTTTTATCGCCAGTCTGACGTGCCCATGGTAGCAGAATTAAACTGGTACCTTAACTGCTATACACCGTTTCCGATGCTGGCCAATGCACATTCCTTCAAAGATAAATCATCGCGCCGTGGCCTCTCCGATGTAAATGCGGGTTTGTTTACGTACCCCGTACTTATGGCAGCCGATATACTTCTATATGATGCCAATTTTGTACCTGTAGGGAAAGACCAGATTCAGCACCTTGAGATTACCCGCGATATTGCCAGTTCATTTAATCATGCCCACGGAGACACTTTTGTGTTACCTGAGGTTAAAGTAGATGAAACCGTAATGACAGTGCCTGGCCTTGATGGTGAGAAAATGAGCAAATCGTACGGCAATATCATTGATATTTTTGAAGCAGATAAGCCGCTCCGTAAGACAATCATGAGTATCGTGACCGACAGTAAAGCGCTGGAAGAACCGAAAGAGCCTGAAAATGATACAGTCTTCAAACTATATAGCCTTCTGGCATCTCCGGAGCAAATTGAAACGATGCGGAATAATTACCTGGCAGGGGGCTACGGTTACGGTCATTCGAAGCAGGCACTGTATGAGCTTATCATCACCAAATATGCAAAAGAGCGGGAGTTGTTTAATTACTATATGAACAATCTGCCTGAGTTAGATAAAAAGCTGCTAGAGGGTGCAGCAAAAGCGAAAGCAATTGCATCGCCTGTATTACAGCGTGTTCGCCAAAAGCTGGGTTATTAACTTATTCATAATCAAAAGAGCGCCTGCTGGTCTCTATTCCGGCAGACGCTCTTTACTTTATATATCTCTAAAAATTAAGAGCCGTAATAGCGACTATAATTTTCATTATACTCTTTTTCATCCAGTGTATTGTCGTTGTTGCCATCCCACAGGCTAAATATTCCGTCAGAATATTCTCTTTCGTTTATCATGTTATCCTGATCCCTGTCCCACTCGGTCCGGTAGTTACTGTTAGCCATACCCGCCCTAAATTCATTCTGATCAATGTTATTGTCAGAGTTGGCATCCCAATCTCTCCAGTTTTGGTTTTCTACACCATAATCATTGGCAGCCGTTTGCCATTCATTTTCATCTAGCTTATTGTCGTCATTGTCATCCCAGGTTGAGAAGAAACTGTCGTTAAACTCATTTTCATCTAACATTTGATCACCGTTTGCATCCCAGCCTCCAAACCTTTCTGTTGAAGTAAAGGTGCTGTTAAAGCTGTCATTGTCCCAGGTGCTACCGGTAGCTTGAGGCGCATCTGTTTCGACAATTTCGTTTTCGGCAACAGATTCATAACTTTCAGTTTCTGCTTCGCCACCACAAGCTACTAAGCCAGCAATGATGGCTAGACAAAATCCGTTTCCTACATACTTTAGCATTGCTATCTTTTTAGTTTTCATAGTTTTCCAGTTTAAATTATATACTAAAACCTACGAAGCACAACAGATGCAAGGTTTGAAAGCTGCTAAAAGAGAAGTAAAGAGAGGCCTGTCCTAAGTATAAGCATGTATGACTTAGGTGAAAACATTACACTGTTTATTATAATCTAGT
>NZ_JBHTLD010000328.1:0-3332 GCF_042678745.1 Pontibacter rugosus
ATTCAGATTCAAATATAACACTATATTTTCTTCTACTGAAAGATATTACCCCTACTAAACTTCAATGTCATCAGATTATTGTATAACAACATCTTGCCAGATCTGCATTAGCAGTGCCTTGTAGCTTTCTTTTACTGCTTATGGCAAATACCTTACAACCACGCAGCAAACACTGCGCCACTAGTCAAGCTAAGCTAACACGCACAACTTAATTTAAAACAAAGGGCCTGCACTATTGGCAAGCCCTCTGAAAATCAATCATCGTCACTTAAAATCACTTATTAATTATTTATCAGCACGTGTGCCGCATACTTCTATCACTCTTACAACAGGGTATAACATGTTAGTGGCAACACAGCGGGGCCCATACGAACTGTTTAGCTCCAGCTGCACCAACACCTTCTGCCCTACCTGTCTGTATTGTTCCGGCAGGTTGTCTGTCGTTACGTAGCCGCCGTGCAGCTGCCCTGCGTAAGTTCCCGTTTTTTTTGCCAGCTCGTCTGTATCGTCCTCCAGTTTAAGAATATACCACCCTGACTCACAGTGCCGGTCTACTACCTCTGCCATGGTGCAAGCGGGCGCGGGCGCACTTTTACTGCAGCCACTGGCCAACAGTGCAAGGCAGAGGTAAAGCAAGCTAACATACAACAGACTTTTCATAACTTTAGATTGTACTAGTGGCACAGTATTACCACCTGTTTTTACGACAGGCTCTTTTTCATAGCTTAGCAAGGCACCGGTATTAAAAGAAAGAGAAGAACAGCAAGGCCAAAAGCAAGTACCAGCCATACATGTCGTAGCAGGCTACAAGAGCAACGGTTTCACGTAAGTTTTGCAAAGGCTTCATAGGCAGTAGCGGTCTGTTCTCTACATAAATGACCCTGGAAAGCAGACAGCAGTTGCATGGCTGTGATAAAATAGTTAGCGACTGCCTGCACCTAAATCGTAATTCACCGCCATATTCAGGCCGATGTTGTATGGCCTGCCCTGCGAGGCATTTGTTCTGTCTGGATTAGCCAGCATGCTGCTCAGATAGCCTTTAAAAGCAGGCCCTACAGCTACCGAAATATTATTAGACAAGCGTTTACCAACACCCGCCGTAACGTTACCTGACCACTGCAGTTTCCGAAAAGGCGATTCTTCATCACTAAGTGTATACTCTGAGTCGCGCACTTCAGCACTGGAGGCAAGTACAGCCGATTCCAGCAGGATGTTAGCGGCAACACCACCGCCTGCAAACCAAAACCAATCATTTGACAGTTTGCCTTCATACTGAATGCCTGCAGGCACAGTTAAGTGCCGGTAGCGGTAATGCACGTTATACTTATCGGTTTTACCAACACGTACCGAGTCTGCTAAAAGGCTGTTATCAAGCGAAGACAGGAAGATAGCAGAGGGCCCTGCTGATACTTTACCTGACCGGTTCGGCTCGTTCTGAAATTGCTCAATTACATAACTAGACTTGGAGCGGGCTGTATTTTGCGTAAAGCCAAGGCCGGAAAGCAGTTTCCATTTTTTCCCTATTTTAAATCCTGTCTTTACCTCCACACCAAACGAGAAGCCAGGCTCTATTTCCTCTATATACTCTTCGCGAGCTTCCGCTATGGAATTGTCTGTTTCTCTTAAGCTTGATAAAGCTGGAGCAAAGCTACTGAACATCATATTTCCTGCTGGCTGCGCCGGGACATTGATGTTCTGCTCAAAATAACTCGGCACATATGCCATGCCAAGCGACCAACGGCTGTCACTGCTCTTCTCTTTCTCATCTACAGCTTTCACTCCGGCATCTTTCTTTTGATCATTATACGTATGCAGCATAGCCTCCTTCTCACGCTGTAGCTCCTTTACCCTGTTCATGACTGAGCCACTCAGTTCGCTAAAGCTACCAGGGATTTCATTGGTTGTGTGCGTACCTGCAAAAGCAGCACGTTGCTGGCCTGAAGATGTGATCCTGTTTGCAGGAGGGATATTGAGAAGCGCCTGTCGTGCATCCTGAAAATTAGAGAAGAATTGTTGGGCTACCTGTTCTCTGGCGTCAAACACAGACTCATATGTTACATCAGGCTTTCTTTTCCATACTGTTGGATCTGAGCCTAAAGCTAGACTAGATAAAGCGATGTCTGTGGCCTTTGTAGTAGCTAAATGCGGCCTCTCAACTGAACCATCAGGTTGCGTTAAAGCTGTTTCTGGTAGAGTCAAACGTGCTTCCTCAGATGTTTTTCGTACAGTACCTGAAGACGTAGGTTTGCGCAGAACATCTGGCTGCTGCACAGCTGTAACTATAGCGTTCTCTGTTGTAGCTTCTTGTGTTATAGTTGCTATTTGCCCCTGCTCTATTTTTGCTACATTATTTTTGGCCATACTTGCCGCTCGGGTTGGCTGCTCTACCTGCGCCACCTGACTGGTAAATGAGTTACCTCCCAGATAGTACACTCCAAAGCCGCCGGCTAAGAGGATAATAGCAGCACACGCTGCTGCCAACTGCCGGTAAAACAGCATACTGCGCTTGTAGTGACTATTCTCCTGTATGGTAAGCTGATGGTCTATGCGGCCCCAAAGATCTGCCGATGGAGAAGCCTCAGCGTCGTGCATCCGGCGCTGGAATTCTTCTTCCAGGCTTCCGCGTTTATTGTTAGCTGCTGATGACATGTTCCTTAGTTTTTTTTTCCTGTCCTAAGAGCATACTTTGTAGTATAGCCCTGGCACGTGAATATTGCGATTTCGAAGTCCCCTCTGATATATCCAGCATCTCGCCTATTTCTTTATGATTATAGCCCTCTATGGCATAGAGGTTAAAAACCATACGGTAGCGAGGCGCCAGACTTTGGATCATTGTCAGGAGCTCATCCATTGTATAGCCGCTCAGATTTACATCAGCGCTTAGGTTTACAACTTCATCCGCCTCATGCGACACAGTGAGCAACTGCTTAGACCGCAAATGCTTTAGTGCTGTATTGATCATGATGCGCCTGATCCAGAACTCGAGGGGGCAATCTTTCTTGAAGGTTTGAATATTGTTAAACACCTTTACAAAGGCATCCTGCATAATATCCTCTGCCTCGAAAGTAGTGGGTGCATAACGCAGGCATATTACCATCATCTTTTTAGAGTATAAGTCATAAAGCAGACGCTGCATGTCGCGCTTCCCCGCGATGCATCCTTCTATGAGTTTATCCTCTTCGGTTTTAGATTTAGTAAAAAGCTTCAAATGCTGCCTGTTTACGCTTGTTCTCCCTTATGATTCTTTAATGGGCAAAAGGGTTGCAAGCGGAGGGAAAAATAATTTATCAGAACATACTTATACATGTAGCTACACAAGAATAGTTATATAG
>NZ_JBHTLD010000329.1:0-3291 GCF_042678745.1 Pontibacter rugosus
TTCAATATATACTTAAATTAGAAGCGATTTTTATAGATATAGAGGATAATAAAGTTTAAAGGATATTCCCAATGTGGCTACCAGCTGTGATGGCTATAATCCCTTCGAATAAATCATGAATGCATCTGTGTTTACAACAGATCGTCCAAGGTGAAAGCATGAGCTATGATAAAGGCTAAAACATCACGACAAATATTTTCATAGAGGCGATGCATTTGACGTGTACATTTCCCTTCTCTTTCCCGTTCGCGAAGGTTAACACCACCTGATCTGTAACCGCGACGGCGAGCACCTCAATCCCTGCTGCTACTGCATGAAAGCTTGGGCCTCCGCTTCTCCTTTCGGCTTGCTAATTTAATAAATCTCTGGCAGAGCTAGGGGTTTCTGAAATTATCTCATCTTGTAACGTTTTATAAACGTCCGTTTGTAAAATGTTATACGTACCTTTGCCACAGGTTTCACCTAAAGAAAGAGGAGTAGCGAAGATGAAGTACGTGGCCTACTACCGGGTCTCCACCAAGAAGCAGGGCCAGAGCGGGCTGGGCCTGGAGTCACAGCGCGAGATGGTGCAGGGTTTCCTTAAGCCGGGTGATGCGCTGCTTGCCGAGCACATTGAGGTGGAGAGCGGCAAGCGCAACGACCGGCCGGAGCTGGAGGCAGCCATTGCCCTGGCCAAGGGAGAGCAGGCCCAGTTGCTGATCGCCAAGCTCGACCGGCTTAGCCGTAACGCCGGGTTTATCTTCAAGCTGCGCGACAGCCATGTGGATTTTCTGGCCGTGGACATGCCGGACGCCAATACCCTGACCATTGGCATTTTTGCGGTGCTGGCCCAGCATGAGCGGGAGCTCATCAGCACCAGGACACGGGCGGCGCTTCAGCAAAAGAAGCTGCGGGGCTTTTCACTGGGTACACCCCGGAACCTTTGCGAGGAAGCCCGGCAAAAGGGACTCCAGGTTCGCCGGGAGAATGCCGCCACGCACAAAGCGAACCGGCAGGCAACCGAACTCATTCAGATGTACCGCGACAAGGGCATGACCTACCATGATATTGCTGCGCGCCTGAACAGCTATGGGTTTACAACACGGCGCGGCAAGAAATTCTTTCCCATCACAGTGCAACGGCTGCATGTGCGCCTCCAGCAAGCGTTGCTTTCCGAACCTGGTGAAATATGTGTTACCTAAGAAGGTGCTCCGCGACACCCACTACCCCTCCCCTCCTATTGACTTAAAAGCCCCTGCTACAGCCAGTTGCATCCCTACAGCCGCGTGCTTTTTTACTCCTTGTTTGCTAAGATGCTTCACCCCCAGCTGTTGAACATTCAATCGCGCCTACCTAAATTTGATTTGTAGCTGCTTAGGCAGGTTATTTTGGCCAATATATGTACTGCTTTTCAAGAGGAAATGCGAACAGGGATAAACCTATGCTCTGTAATTATAAATACCTGATTTATAACTGTTTACGAACATGTAAAAAGAGTCTTCTTGAAGCTTGCAGGAAAGGATATATGTATAAAATCCCACCAGGGAGAACCTGGAGCCCCTTTTGCAGGCAAGGGATAGATGTACACCTTTTCGTAAATCCTCCGTACGCGCTACCAAAGCATTTTTATATATAACAACTAATTGTAAAACAAGTAGTTAACTAGCTAAATTTAACTGATGGCATGAGCTCCGCAAGCCCTATTTATGTACAGAATCCCACTGCGGAATTTCAACTTATTTTCCTTTTAAGAAGCTAAAACTGCGCGCTTTTTATGTACAAAATCCCACCACTTTAGGCTTTTTTCCCTCCCTTTCTTTCCTTTTACCCTGAATAAGATATGAAAAAGGAAACATTCCCTTTCTTTATTTTTATTATTTTATACTATTATTACTTATTAATATCGCTGTAACTAGTTGATATTCAGATGTATGATGGTAGATATGTGTACAGTTTCCCACCAAAGCCTGTACAATTTCCCACCTTATCTGTACAGAATCCCACTAAAGCATGTACTGCATCCCAACGATACATGGCGGGAATCCCACACATGTACAAAATCCCACCTTTAGTGGCTTCAGGGAACGCGGCAAGGGATTTAACCTGTTGTGTGTACTAGTTACAAATTAAATACATATATTTAAGAGTTAAATCTTTTTGCAATGAGTGACCTCTTAAATATTCCCGTTAGGCAGCCCAATAAGCTTGTTACCCAGCACAATAACCTGATCAACAGTTATTTTGATATTCCGACGGTGCAGTTGCGGGCCTTTATTTATGCGCTGGGGCATATTCACAAGGACGATAAGGAACTTACCCATGTGAAGATTCCCATCGACGCCCTCTATGCCTCCAAAGGGGGGAAAAACTTCAAGCAGGTAGCAAAACTGGCGACAGAGCTGCAGGAAATCAAGTTCAAGGTAGAAAGCCAGTCCCCTGACAAGACAGGTAAGATGAAAAGAACCTACCTGAGCATGGTGATCTTTCCCACCGTCAGCTATACCCAGGACAGCCGGTACATCATCACCAAAATCAACAATGACCTGGCCCCCTATCTGCTTGACCTGAAGGGCAATTACACCCAGGCCGAACTGGAGCAGTTGCTTAGCCTTAAAACCATACAGGCCTACAGGATCTACATGTTCATCAAGCAAGGGCTCTTCAAGGACAAACCCACCACGATCAAGTACAGGCAGCTACGGTTGATGCTGGGCCTGGATCTGGAACTCAACGAAGATGAAGCCAAAAGGGCAGGCCTGCCCGAAGGGGAGCGAATCAAGGTCATCAAGTACCCCCTGTTTGCAGAGTTCAAAAGGCGGATTCTGGATACAGCGAAGGAAGAACTGCTGGATACGGACATGGCCTTTGATTATAAAATAAATAAAAAAGGCCGCAATGCGGACTCCATCACCTTTTACTTGGTCAAGACAATCAATGTGCTGCCTGCCGCCGCCCCTGCTGCCTTGCAAACGAATCCAAAAGCGGTCCAGCAGAACCTGTTCTCCTCCCCTACCCCGGCCGTCGCAACCGATAAAGTGACGGCAAATGCTGTCCGGATCATGCGGGACAAGTATGCGTTTTCAGAAGAGCAGATCCAGAAATACATCCGGCAGCTCCCTCCCCTGGTGATCACCAAGGCCAATAACTGGTTTTCCACGAACAAGGCCACCTTGACTTTTACGTCGGAAGCGGAATGGTTTGCCAAGCATCTGGACAATAAGATTGCCAAAAACAACGGCTAATAGTGCGTTAAAAGGCTAAGGCTATACCTGTTAAGGGCTTTGATGCTGAATCATTAATACTATTAATAAA
>NZ_JBHTLD010000330.1:0-3244 GCF_042678745.1 Pontibacter rugosus
ATTAATTTTTAGTTTAAGCAATAATCTTGTTCCGAATAGATTATTACTTTAGCTAAAGTATAAGCAACATCTACATTTAAGTAAGTAAAACCAGAAGCTGCACAACCAGGTTTGCCATCTTCACACGGTTACTGTGGTTATTAAAAATATCCGGGGTAGTGCTGGCGATCATTGCATCGCTCATGGTATTTTGCTGGTTTGGGAACCTAGCTTCACTTCTTCCTATCCACCCAACTCATCCACCAAGGCAACCTTATTCTCAGGATTATACTTGCACATAATTACTATATGCTTTCTGGTCAATTACAAACCGGCCAGAAAGGTGCTATACTTGCGGCATTCAAGGGCGAAACTTTAACCATCCTGTTACCGCCATCGCTCTCGTTGCTTGCACCCCAGTATTTCACGCTCCATAGATTATTGAGTCCATTCTCGGAGCGCTGGTTCGAAATAGAACTTTTACCCGCAATTTTACTTACTGCACTCAGCCCGTTATTTCCCTCACCTCCTCTCCCCCCTTCCATACTTGTTTATTACAGCCGAGCAATGATATAGGTCACTTACAGGATTGAGCATTCTCATACAGCAGCTGTAGCACCTTACCTACCTTTCCAAAGTGATTCATGCTAAGTATAAAAGGAGAAGGCATTGCTTCGTAAGAAGCTTGTAATGAACCTCTTAAATAATTACATAAGCAATAGGGGTAGTCGAATCAACTTACATTTATTAAACAATTCAAAAGAAAATACATGCTTCAAACAACACCACACCAGTTTCACATCCCTGTCATGGGGCTGTCGTTTTCGATTGATTCGCCGCTGAAGGTGGCAAGATTCGGTATTTCATCCGTTGTGTCGCTTAGCGACGATAGTCTGCTGGAGCAGATGCGCCAGTATTACAGCGCAAAGTATGAGAAGCCATACGTACCCATCTCAGCCAAGGAGCCGGATTACCGGGCCAAACGCATCACAGCCTACCTGAACCTGCTTGATGAAGTAGTAACACAGCAGGTTCTAGATATAAAGCAGCAGGACTTTGCGCCTGACACTGACTTAACAAAATACTTTGAATTACTCCCGGATACCTCTCCTCTTAAAGAGCAATACCACGAGATGCGGCAAACGAATGATCCTTTTATTAAAATCAACCTACAGGAGGAGCTGTGCGAAGCTGTGGTGCCAGGCAGTATAGACGTGAACATCATGACAAAGCTGGACAGGCCAAACTACGACAGCAATGGCGAGCCGCTGCCGCAGGAATATTCTGATGCATTGGCTGCATTGCGTGGCTTTGCCAACAGCACGGTCAGCTCCTCTGTCATTTTCTCAGCAGGGATGAACATGCGTTTGTATGCGTACCTGGAAAACTTTACTTGTTTCTATCCTGATAAAGCCGGTATTACAAAGAAAACCATCACCATTAAAGTAAGCGATTACCGTTCGGCAATGGTGCAAGGTAAAATACTTGCCAAAAAAGGATTGTGGGTATCAGAGTTCCGTATTGAGTCGGGCTTAAACTGCGGTGGCCACGCCTTTGCTACTGACGGCTACCTGCTTGGGCCTATTTTAGAAGAGTTTAAGCAGAATCGCGAAGCCTTACGACTGGAACTGTACAGCATGTACTGCGCAGCATTGGTACATAAAAACATACACCCTCCGGTAGCTATACCTGCTCAAAAAGTAACAGTGCAGGGAGGCATTGGAACAGCAGCAGAACAAAAGCTTTTGATGTCGGAATATGGAGCAGACGGAACGGGCTGGGGAACACCGTTCCTGCTTGTTCCAGAAGCTACTACTGTGGATGAGCCAACATTACAGCAGCTGGCAGCAGCCAAATCAGAAGATCTGTACTTAAGCAATATCTCGCCGCTTGGAGTTCCTTTTAACGCCCTTCGTAACACATCAAATGAGCTGCTGAAACAAGAGCGGGCGGAACGAGGGAAACCCGGCAGTCCCTGCATTAAAAAACATTTGGTTTCAGATACGGAGTTTACAGCGGAAGCTATTTGTACGGCATCGCGCAAATACCAGCGCCGAAAGCTTGAGCAGCTACAGGCGCAGCAATTAGACACCACCACTTACCTTACTGAAGCAGCTAAAGTACTAGCTAAAGAATGTTTGTGTGAAGGCTTGGCAAACTCAGCCTTTCAATTGTACAACATGAGCAAAAAAACTGCAGCAAAAGCTATCTCCATTTGTCCTGGTCCTAACCTTGCCTACTTCTCCGGCATTTATAAACTGCAGGAAATGGTGAGCCATATATACGGTCGAATTAATGTGCTCCATAGTGGTTACAGACCGCACATGTTCATCAATGAGTTAAAGATGTACATCGACTACTGGAAAAAGAAAAAAGAGGAACAACTGGAGACTTTAACAGATAAGCAGTATAAATACCTTCAATCTTTTTGGGAAAATCTGCAACAAGGCATTCAGTACTACAAGCATCACCTGCCTGTTTACTTTAAAGATGAGCTGGAGAAGCAGGTTATCATGCTGGATGAGCTTTTAGAAGCAGAAGACCAGTTGCTGTTGGCAAGGCTTAAAGGTGCAGCCGTTATAGCTTAGCAGATGACGAAAATAAGGCTTACGCGCCTCTTTACTTTCGAGATGGCGCACGCGCTAAATGGTTATGATGGTGCTTGCCGCCACATACATGGGCACTCTTACAAGTTGCAGGTAACTATTATAGGTACACCATTGGCAGACAAGGCTAGCCCGAAAAACGGCATGGTGCTTGACTTTAGTGATTTGAAGCAACTGGTGCAGGAGGCAATACTAAACCAGCTAGATCATGCTTTGCTTTTAGCTGACGATAGCTCTCCAGAACTAATCGCTTTGCTTGAGAAACTACATCACAAATTAGAGCTTGTCTCTTACCAGCCCACCTGCGAAAACATGTTGCTTGACTTTAAAGCCAGGCTTCAGAAGATACTGCCAGCTTCGGTGTCGCTGCACAGCCTAAAACTCTGGGAAACGCAAAATTCATTTGCCGAGTGGTTTGCTTCAGATGAAATATAAGGTATTTAAAGTAGCTTGATTACTGGCTAAAGCAAGTTGCAGAAATGCTCTTGCAGGCTTGCTATAGCCAGTAATCAAGCCAAATAAAAGCAGGACAAGCTGTACATGAAGTAGACCATACGCTAAGCAAGTATACCTTTTGCATAATTGCTTAACAAATGCCACATCAATCAGGATTTCAATCAGTTAGGACAAAATCTATTTTTTATACAATCAATCATTCG
>NZ_JBHTLD010000331.1:0-3268 GCF_042678745.1 Pontibacter rugosus
GTACTACTTCTATTATGACTGAAAACCAATAGCTCTTTCTTTCTCCTTACAACTCAGCCTCCATTCTAAAGCCAGGAACAAATCTTACTCTATGCTGCTTTGTCAAGTTTTTCTGTTATAAAACTTGACAATTGATGAGATTTAGTTTTCACAACCTTAACTTATTCTAATAAAAGAAGTCCTCTGTTGGATTTATTAAAGAGCACAATGGCGCTTATGGATACAAACCACTATTTTTGAAGTTCACAAAACAGATGGTTTAATGCCCGAGAGTCAAAACATAGAGTGGAAGGTTAGCTGGCGCGACGAGTACCTGAAGTGGATCTGCGGCTTTGCCAATGCTAAGGGCGGCAGGATCTACATTGGCAAGGACGATGACGGCCATGTCACCGGCCTCTCTGACTATAAAAAGCTGATGGAGGACATTCCTAATAAGGTGTTAAATCATCTCGGCATTCTCTGTGACGTGAACCTCCATCAAGAAAGTGACAGGCACTTTATCGAGATTGTGGTGCATCCTTATGATGTACCGATTTCTTACCATGGGAAGTACCATTTCAGGAGCGGCAGCACGAAGCAGGAGTTAAACGGAGCCGCTCTAAACGAGTTCCTGCTCCGCAAAGCGGGCAAAACCTGGGACGATGTAGTAGAACCCAGCGCTACTTTGCAGGACATAGGCGAAGAGGGCATCGAGGCTTTCAAGCGGGGAGCAAGCAATAGCAGGCGCCTACCTTCCGCGGCGGATGACAGTACGCAGGAGTTGCTGAGAAACCTGAGGCTGCTGAAGGGAGACGACCTGAAGCGGGCGGCTCTGTTGCTTTTCGGGAAAGACGTGCGGGCCTTCTTTCCTACGGCTTATGTGAAGATTGGCAGGTTCGGCAGTTCTGACGCTGACCTGCTCTTCCAGGACCTGGTGGAGGGTAATGCCTTCCAGCTGGCTGACCTTACCTTGGAATTGCTACAGAAGAAGTACTTCACAGCTCCTGTTTCCTACCAGGGGCTTCACCGCATAGAGGGTTCTGAGTATCCCTTTGAGGCTCTCCGCGAGATCATGCTCAACGCCATTGTCCACCGCACATACACAACAGCCCCCATTCAGGTGAGTGTTTATAGCGATAGGCTCACCGTCTGGAATGAAGGTTCGCTGCCAGATAACCTATCTGTAGAAGACCTGAAGCGGAAGCACCCTTCGCTGCCTAGGAATCCTGTGCTGGCTGATGCTTGCTTTAAGGGTGGCCTGATCGAGGCTTGGGGCAGGGGCACTGTGAAGATTATGGAGGAGTGCCAGCGTCTGGGGCTTCCGGAACCTGAGATAACAGCCATCGGCGGCGGTGTCTCCGTTACGCTTTTCAAAGACATCTATTCAGAAGAGCAGCTTAAGGGGCTGGGGCTGAATGAGCGGCAGGTAGAGGCGCTGCTGCTTTGGAAGCATGATGGGAGGATCCAAAACAGTAAGTACAAAGAAAAGTTTGGAATAACAGACCGAACCGCCTTGCGGGATTTAACAGAGCTGGTGGAGAAAGGCTTGCTTAGCAAAGAAGGGGAGAAAAAAGCGACTGTCTACATCTACAAAGGCCGGAATGTCGGATAAAAGCCATAGATGTCGGATAAATGTCGGATAAACTGGGCATTGGCTTTAATAGCCTAACTAGTGACTGCTTTAAAAAAGCGAACAAAAAGAGCCGGTGCAACTAATGTGCCGGCCCTTTGTGCAATAGGATGGCAGACAACCAGGGGCTGAAGCCATGCGATGAAATAAACATTAGTAGTATATTATATAGCAAATTAAGAATTATAGTATTTTGCGTCACTATGCCACCCAGACCATTGAAAACAAATGACAACCACACCACAGCCCGCATGACCTGCGTGAAGGGCAACCCGCACAGCTGCACGTGCTTTAGCCATACAATACACTTTCTATTCAATCATTAAACCAAGTGGTGTCAGCTCTAACAGCCGCCGGGAACTAATTTAAAAAAAGATGCATAAACTTTTACTTACCTTTCTTGCCCTCAGCTTGCTTACAATCAGGCCAGCCGCTGCGCAGCTGAAGGTCTTTAACCCTTCCGACCAGGCTGTCTCGCTTGCTATCGGCTATTACCATGAGAAGGGGCTCTTTAAAGGCTGGCACACGCAGGGCTGGATTCACATCGCGCCCCACGACTCTGCCACCCTGCTGCCGGAAGGCATCGCAGGCGGGCAGTTCTACTACTTTGGCAGGCTAGCCAGCTGCGATCAGCTCTTCCAGGGGCAGTACGCCCTGCACATTCAGCCGACAGAGGCCTTCACCATTGCTAACGCGGCAACAGACAGCCCCGTCACGCTGAGTAAGAGCCTACAGAAAGTGGGATTTGTGAAGGTGGACGTGCCAGAGGGTAAAAAGCAGCACACGCTGCTTCTGCCGGTGCTTAACTGCACCCAGAACGGCATCAGGCAGGGCGCCTGGACACTTTACCTGGACCGCGACAAAGAGGAGGTACAGCAGGAACAGGATGCTGCTTTCATCCGAAAGATTACATATCAGAATGAAATACCAAGCGGGTTAGTACGCGATTATTATGCCAAGACAAATGTTCTGCAGTGGGACGGGAAACTAGTAAGTGAGCGGCCAGACGTGCGGCAGGGCACTTGCATCACCTATAATGAGCAGGGGCAGAAGGTAGAGGAGGCTATTTACCAAGACGGTAAGCCAGTGGGCAAGGTGAGGCGTTGGGGTGCCGACGGCAAGGAAATTATCACGAAGAAGACCTACAGGACCGTGACGGTGCTAGAGCCGCAGGTGGGTTACTTGGTGAGCTACTATAACCCGGGCAACAGCAGGACCCTTATTCCTGTGACCCTTCCGGAGAACACCGTGCGCTGGTACTATGAGTTCACCGCCTACCGCAACAAGGCGGACATGGAGGCGGTACGGAGCACTTTCCAGCTTGCCTCAGAACTCTCTATGTTCATTGATCAAACTGGCTTCCTGAAGCTGGCCACGGCTGCCTTGACACCTCCTGCCGGCGGCGACATCTGTAACGTGTACCTGATAGAGGATGAGTCTCAGGCGAAGATCTTCATGCAGAAACAGCCAAACTTCAAGCGTGTGACCGATGCCTCGCGGACCAGCCTTACTTCAGCTGTGGTGCCTGTACAGTATCCGGGCAAGCAGGTGTACCTGGGGCTGCACAACCCGGCCGATGTGGACGGCATTTACTTTGCCATTGAAGTGGTGGCAGTAGTGGAGGAAGAAATATAAAATTCCTTTTAAAAAGATATTCTT
>NZ_JBHTLD010000332.1:0-3254 GCF_042678745.1 Pontibacter rugosus
TATCTACTAATCTCTTATAAGTGCAAAGTTGAAACTGCTCACGAGATTTCTTGTTCACGTGTGGTGAGCGAAGAACAGTGAATTTATCTTTCTCTGTTGGCAGAGGAATTGGACCGCTTACTACGGCACCAGTAGCCTTTACTGCTTTTACAATCTTCTCTGAAGATTTATCTACCAGATTGTGATCGTAAGACTTAAGCTTTATTCTTATTTTCTGATTCATATTATACTACTATTTAGCTGCTGTTCCTTTGAGTTTAGCAATGATAGCATCTGCCAAGTTCTGCGGTACTTGCTCGTAATGTGAGAAAGTAAGAGAAGCAGTAGCTCTACCAGAAGTGATTGTACGAAGATCTGTTACATAACCGAAAAGCTCAGAAAGTGGAACATCGGCTTTAACAACTGTTGATGTACCTTTTGTGTCCATACCTTTCATGATACCTCTTCGTCTGTTCAGGTCACCTGTAACAGGTCCGGTGTAGTCGTCTGGAGTAACTACGTCTACTGCCATGATTGGCTCAAGAAGCTTAGGAGCGCACTGCTTTCCTGCCTCTTTGAAACCTTGGCGAGCAGCTAGTTCAAACGAAAGTGAGTCTGAGTCAACATCGTGGAATGAACCATGATACAGACGTACCTTCATCGAGTCAATAGGGAAACCTGCTAGGATGCCGTTCTTCATGGCTTCTTCAAAACCTTTTTGAACAGCTGGTATGAATTCTCTTGGAATTACACCACCTACGATACCATTAACAAACTCTAGTCCTTGTTTACCATCTTCACGTGGTCCCATCTCGAACACGATATCGGCAAACTTACCACGACCACCTGACTGCTTCTTGAATACCTCACGGTGTTCAATATTTTTAGTGATTGTTTCTTTGTAAGCCACCTGTGGAGCACCTTGGTTCAACTCAACCTTGAACTCACGTTTCATACGGTCAATGATGATCTCCAAGTGAAGCTCACCCATACCTCTTAGGATTGTCTGACCAGTTTCCTCATCAGTATTCACCTGTAGCGTTGGGTCTTCTTCAACAAGTTTAGCAATTGCCATACCCATTTTATCAGAGTCTGCCTGAGTTTTAGGTTCAATGGCATATCCAATAACCGGCTCTGGGAACTCCATAGACTCTAATACAATCTTTGCATTTTGGTCGCAAAGTGTATCACCTGTCTTGATATCTTTAAAGCCTACAACAGCGGCAATATCACCTGCAGCTAACCTTTCAATTTGGTTTTGCTTATTAGCATGCATTTGGAAAATGCGTGATATACGTTCTTTGTTGCCTGAGCGTGTATTATAAGTATAAGAACCAGACTCTAACACTCCTGAATATGCTCTTACAAAGCAAAGACGACCTACATAAGGGTCAGTTGCAATTTTAAAAGCAAGTCCAGCAAATGGCTCAGTCTCACTCGGTTTACGAGATACCTCAGCACCTGTGTCAGGGTTAGTTCCTGTGATGCTTTCCTTATCCATAGGAGAAGGGCAAAGTGCCATCACATAATCAAGCATTGTCTGAACACCTTTGTTCTTGAATGAAGAACCACAAAGCATTGGAACAATAGCCATATCAATCGTAGCAGCACGAAGCGCAGCAATGATTTCATCTTCAGAGATAGAATCTGGATCTTCGAAGTATTTCTCCATCAAAGTCTCATCATACTCTGCCACAGCTTCTAACAGCTTCTCTCTGTATTCAGCTGCTTCTTCTACCATATCATCAGGAATTGGAACTTCAGTAAAGGTCATACCTTTATCTTCCTCGTTCCAGATGATACCGCGGTTGTTAACAAGATCAACTACACCTCTGAAGTTATCTTCAGCACCTATCGGTAATTGAAGAGCTACGGCGTTACTTCCAAGCATTTCTTTCACTTGCTTACATACAGCAAGGAAATCAGCACCTGAACGGTCCATTTTGTTAACGAAACCGATACGAGCAACTTTATAGTTATCTGCTAAGCGCCAGTTTGTTTCTGACTGCGGCTCAACGCCATCTACTGCAGAGAACAAGAACACCAATCCATCCAATACACGCAAAGAACGGTTTACCTCTACGGTAAAGTCCACGTGTCCTGGAGTATCAATGATATTAATATGATAAGGCTGGCCTCTGTAATTCCAAGATACTGTTGTAGCAGCAGAAGTAATGGTGATACCACGCTCCTGCTCTTGCTCCATCCAGTCCATTGTCGCGGCACCATCATGCACCTCGCCAATTTTATGGCTTACACCAGCGTAATAAAGTATACGTTCTGTCGTAGTGGTCTTACCGGCATCAATGTGCGCGGCAATACCAATATTTCTTGTGTATTTTAAGTCTCTTGCCATTCTTAGAATCTAAAGTGTGAGAACGCTTTGTTTGCTTCTGCCATTCTATGCGTGTCATCTTTCTTTTTCACGGCAGCACCTTCACCTTTAGCAGCTGCGATAATTTCACCTGCTAATCTATCCTTCATCGTTTTCTCACCTCTTTTGCGAGAGTATGATATCATCCATTTGATACCAAGAGATACTCTGCGGTCCGGACGAACCTCAGTCGGCACTTGGAAAGTAGCTCCCCCTACCCTGCGGCTTTTCACCTCGACACTTGGCATGATGTTATTCAATGCCTTCTTCCAAGTTTCCAGACCGTTTTCTTTTGTTCTTTGCTCTACTAATTCTACAGCATCATAGAATATTCCGTAAGCAACACTCTTTTTGCCATCTTCCATCAGGTAGTTAACAAAACGCGTTACTAACGTTTCTTTGTATTTCGGATCGGGAAGGAGAATTCTACTTTTCGGCTTTGCTTTTCTCATTGTATTATAACTCTAGGGATTATTTCTTTTTACCTTTGCCTGCGGCAGCCGGAGCCTGTCCTGGTTTTGGTCTCTTAGCTCCATACTTAGAACGAGACTGAAGACGTCCACTTACACCTGCAGTATCCAAAGCACCACGTACAATATGGTAACGTACACCTGGAAGGTCTTTCACTCTACCACCTCTTATTAGCACAATAGAGTGCTCCTGCAGGTTGTGTCCTTCACCTGGAATGTAGGCGTTAACTTCTTTACCGTTTGTAAGTCTTACTCTGGCTACTTTACGCATGGCAGAGTTAGGCTTCTTAGGCGTTGTTGTATATACTCTAGTACATACTCCACGGCGCTGTGGGCATGAATCTAAGGCAGGAGACTTTGACTTAAAAGTCAATTTTTCTCTACCTTTTCTTACTAATTGCTGTATAGTAGGCATTTACTAGCTGTTAATT
>NZ_JBHTLD010000333.1:0-3239 GCF_042678745.1 Pontibacter rugosus
CTGCTAGTTATAAGTATACCTGATCATTATTTAGATAAGTCACTTTACATAAGCTATAACAGGAGTTATAATGCAGCCAACTTTATCTTGAACGCTTGTAAAAAGAAAAGCCGCAGCTAATGCCGCGGCCTTTCTCAGATGGAAAAATTACCTTCTTTTACACATGTTCCGGTAAATTGTTACATGAATAAAAAAGCTTACCTGTTGTAGCCACCGAAGTAGCCGTAATTGCGATTACTTGTTCTGCTGCGGTCACCGTAGTGGTCATTCGCAAACTCGCGCATGCTGTCTTCGTTTCCATAGCCAGGATCATGGCGGAACCCATGGTTGCCCCTGCTGTCAAAGTCTCTGTAGCGATCGCCCTCTTCCGGGTTGTCATAGTTAGCATTATAGCCTGTTTTATAGCTATAGTGGCGCTCTCGACCAGCGTATGGTCCTTCGGCATAAGGAAAGTAATCAACTCGATCCAGCTCGTTCTCTGCAGCATGGGGTAAGCCATACTCTATTGGTCTTGGCTGGTCTGCATAATTTGAGGTATCATACATTTCGTTGTAGGAATCTTCATGGTTGCCTACATGCCGTCCCTGCTGCCTAAACTCATTATCTCTATCAGGCTCATACCGAGGATAACCTTCTGCATCACGATCAACACGATCGTTAAACCTATTGCTGGCATAATTATTTGACTCATTTCTATAGTCACGGTTAAAGTCACCGTAATGCCTGTCTCTATCGTTATATCTATCTCTGTTGTTTCTCATAGTATTATAGTAATGCCTCGCGTTAAAGTATAATAGGCAAGGCAATGAAAAATTAATTAGTTGTGCCTCAGGTTAGCGTCTGTCGCGGTCGCGCATATAGCCCTCATAATTTGAAGAAGGCTTATTCTGCCATTTGTCCATTTCGCTGTAATGGGCTCCTTCGCCATAATGCACATTTCCTTGTGAGTAATTTCGTCCCGCAAACCCTGTAGTATAGTCATCGTCATACATGCGGTTGCCCTGCTCGTATCTGCGGTATGACTCGTAGTCTCCACGAGAACTTCTGTCCCAGTTGCCATCATTGTTGCCGCGGCGCACATCATGTCCAAAGCGTTCATCTGCTAAACCATAGCGATAGTCAGAACCGCTCTTCCTATTTGGACTTGCATAGTCATCGTTTGAATAATCTGCCAGAGCATCATAATGTCGGCTTGAGTTATACTCATCATTTGGCATGTAAGTCATGCCATAGGGATTGTTGCTGTTGTTTCCTTCGGTATAATCTGGTCCACTATACTGCGCACCACCCGCCTGAAAGCGTCCTTGCGGAGACATCTGGCTTTGATCTGCATTGCTGTTAAAGCTTCTGTCATCACCATAGGCATTAAACGAATTGTCGCCATACCCTCGGTTAAAGTGTGAGTCTACGGTATAGTTTCCCCTATCAGAGTTTTGCCCCTGGTGATGGCCGTGTAGCCAGCGTGCGTCAGAGTCTGTTTGAAAATTCTCTCTTCTTCTAAAGTTTCTATTGTTATCTCTTCTGTCGTCGTTCATAGCTTTTTTAGGTTTTAGTATGATTACACTTCTTATACTATTACGGTACTGCCCTACCCTAAGGTTAAGCATACTGGTAAACCTGATAGCCTGGCATCCGTTAAAATGTATACTGAACCTAAAGAATTAACGACTATGGAAAGAAATAACAGAAATAGCAGAGACGACTATAGAAACGATAGAAATAGAATTCCAGAACGTGAAGAAAGACGTTCTACAGACCCGGACCAATATCGCGGTGCCTATCGCCTGGACACCAACAGCGATCATCGCAATGAAACTACCTGGAACGGATTTGGAAGCTCTGACCGCAACAACAATCGAGGGGAAGAGGCATACCGTGATAACAACACGTACCGCACGCATCATGACCGCGGTTATGACCACGATAATTATAGCATGAACAGCCGCTGGCGCAACTCCGGCAACAGCAATGCGGGCAACAGTTATAATGACCAGAGCAGCCGCTACAGCGGAGGCAACAACAGAGACAGCAATGAACAGTACCGGTCTTCTAGCGGAGGATACAGATCTAATTACAGTGGAGGCAACAGCCAGCAGCACCGTAGTGTTCACGACCGTATTCAGGACAGAGATCCTTACGGGTCTGGCAACTTCAACGCAGATTATAGAAGAGATACCTATGGAAACGGTAATGGCAACAACTACGGCAACGAGGCTGGCTCTCTAAGCTATGGCTATGATGGCTCCAGCAATTATGATCCGGATTGGAACAGGCACTATAATCCTTTGTCGGGTGAGCGCACCAGTTACCATGGCAACTACACCAGCCGCCGTCCTGACAATGAGCAGTACAAGCAAAACAGTAGCAACAGACGAAACTGGAATGATAATGACCGGTACTAACCGGCTACAAAACAGAACTTATGATGGAAGACCGCTTAGGTTTTCTTTTTATTACTAATTTAATCTTATATAAAATGAGCAAGAACGATAAAGATACAGACAAGCTGAACGATGAGAAGGTGAACAACACCATTAACAAAGGAAACAGCGTTCCGAATATAAGACCAACAGGTACCCCAGAGACAGTAGATAATGATGATATCATGAACGGCAAAGTTGGAGGTGCCCCTACCCAGAAAAGCGGTAGCCGTGGAAGTGCGGATGTAGAGGATGGTGGTACAGATATAGGAAGTAGCGCTGGAAGCCACTAAACATATAATTAGATAGACAAAAGAAGAGGCTGCCTTGTACAAGGGCAGCCTCTTCTTTTGTCTATTATAGTAGAAATAATAAAAGCCACTAGTAAAAGTGGCTTCTACCAATTCAGAAGTGTAAACGTATTTTCTTTGCTACTGAAGCTCTTCCTGCTCCATGTATTCCCACATTGCCTCTTCACTAGCACCTGTTTTAGCGGCATATACTAACATAGTTGTATAAACGCCAATTAGCAGGAAGCTAAGAGGAATAGAAAACACAAAAGAAACAATCAAGGTTTTAAGTGGATCTGGCTTTGATTTCATTTTAGTGGATGCATACCAAAAAAATAAAACATTAAAAATTCCAGATAGTGCTACGAGGTTGAAGATGTCGATCATTGGCTAAAAGCTTAGTTTTTTCAGCAAGTCAAATTTCATTTGAAATTGATAAGAGCTAGCTGATTTTTAAAACCTGATGTTCTTTATGGTTGTACATTAGCTGTAACTGCTCATGCAAGATAATTTACTGTAATCAGAAACA
>NZ_JBHTLD010000334.1:0-3235 GCF_042678745.1 Pontibacter rugosus
AAATGCATTGTACTAAAACTACAATACTGTATCTTTAAGCTTATATCTACATAACAATTTGAAGTATCACCATTATAACTAATTTTCTTTAGCCTTAGAATGAAGGAGAAACGAGGAAGACAGAGACACGAGCTAACTATACGTTATATAGGCATTTCATTTTTGTCTTTGGTATTTGTACTTGTTTCAGTTTGCACATACTCTTATATAAGAGCGAAGCAGGTACAAAACGACTACAGCACAAAAGTTCTACGGTCTTACAAAAGGCTTGAGCTCGTTAATAATTTACTAAATAAGCAGGAGCAAACCCAGAACCTACTTCGGTCATACTTAGCTACACAACATGCTGCATCTAAGGATAGCCTTCAGCTTGCCTTGGCAGAAACGCATAAGTTAAAAGATGCTTCCATTATAGAGCTATCCAGCCTAGTAGAGCAACCTGGCCAGCTAAAGTCTCTGCAACTGCTGATGCAGGACATAGATAAACACTACGTGCATGTTGATAGCCTGCTTGTGCTGATAGACGCCGAACAGCTAAACGAAGCAGAGGCCTATGCAGTAAATAACCTTGCTCCCTTTTATAGGCGCCAACAGACGCACCTCATAAACTTAAGTGACGAAATAACAGCTTCTTCCAGAAAGTATACAGCTGAGTTTATTCCAGCAGTCTCTAATATTGTGGATGGCTATGCTATTCTTTTATTTTTAGCTGCTATCTGCACCGTATGGGCCGGTTATACTTTAGGAAAGGCTTTTAAGCAGCTTCAAAGAGAGAACAACACACTTAATGCAGAGATAAAAGACCGTAAGGAGCTTCAGCAGGCGTTGGTTGAAAGCCAGGAGCAGTACAAACAGCTTTTTAACAGTAACCCTATTCCGATGTGGGTGTATGATCAGCATACCCTCCGATTTTTAGAGGTTAACGAGGCCGCCATTAAAGAGTATGGCTACTCGCGCGAAGAGTTCATGCAGATGACGCTTCGTGATATCAGGCCCGCAGAAGATTTAGCAAAGTTTGATGAACGCATGCAGTCTATCAACAAAGCCTCTAACGCGGCAAGCAAAAGATTTTTTCATCAGCGAAAGGATGGCCGCAAGTTTAAGGTTGAATTAGGATCGCATGCTTTAACTGTGGAGGCAGCTATATTCCCAAGGTTGGTAGTGGCTGTAAATGTGCAGGAACGGGAAGAAGCAATGCAGCAGTTAAAGAAAAGTGAGAAGCAGTTGCGCGAAATTAGCTCCAGCCTCCCAGGGGCTGTTTTTCAGTATCAGATGGATCATAACTACAGCTTCAGCTTTCCCTTCATAAGCGATGGCGTACTGCCGCTGTGCGGGGTTACGCCGGAGGAGGTTTACAAGAACCCTGTAGTGCTCTATCATAACTTACATCCTGATGATCTTATAGCAGTACAGGAGTCTACTTTAGCTTCTTATAACAAGCTTACTCCCTGGGAAGCCGAGTTTAGAGTATGGCAGCCAGAGGAAAACAAGTATAAGTGGGTACGTGGCCATAGTCATCCATCTTCTAAAGGAAACGGTACCGTTATCTGGAATGGTACCTTTATCAATATTTCAAGCCTAAAGGAAACACAAGAAGAGCTTGAGAGCAGTAAAGCCCACTTAAGAGCTTTGCTGGATAGTTCTCCTCAGGCTATCTATTTGCTGGATGAGCACCGTAAGATTGTAGCTTTCAATAAAGTCGCAGAATGTGAAGTGCTCACCTACTCACTTACTTCACTAGATAAGGGACTGGATATACTTGACTTGATAGACCCAATCCACCGAGAGCAGTTTTTAGATAACCATGCTAAAGCAATGCAGGGCCATTCGATACAGTATGAGCATGGCACAGGCGGGCTTTGGCATGAGGTAACTTTTAAACCTGTATATGATGCAGCAGGCCAGATAATCAATATCACCCTTAGTGTTCATAATAAGACAGAACAGAAAAAGGCAATAGAAAACATAAAGAAAAACGAAGCCCAGCTTTCAAAAGCACAGCGTATAGCAAAACTAGGCAGCTGGGAGTATGACTTAAAGAAAGAGCTGCTTACAATGTCCCGAACATTGTATGATATCTTTACTATTCCCTATAGCGATCAGGTTCCTTCTCTATTAAGCCTTTCCACCCGGTTCCATCCAGACGACAGGGAAGACGCACTAAAGCTAATTGACAGAGCCATACATGCCAAAGAAGATTTGATGTATGAGCACCGGATTATTACGAAAGACGGCAGCATCAAATATTTATCCCATATTACTGAAACTGTGCGTGATGAGGATGGCAATGCTATTATTATTGCTGGTACTGCTCAGGATATTACAGACAGGAAGCTTACGGAGCAGGAAGTAATAGAAGCCAAAAACCTGCTTCAGTCAACTATAGAAAACATACCTGAGCTCATTTTTTCAGCAGATACAAACTTAGCTATCACGTACATAAGTCCGCAATGCCACGATATTACCGGCTATCCGGAAGAAAATTTCTTAGGCAATAAAGAAGCCTGGATCAAAATGATCCACAACGAAGACCAGCATACGCTTTTAACAGAGGTGTTGCCCAAAGTGCTGGAAGGTACGCAGCAACAGTTTGAGCTTAGAATTGTAAACCGAAACGAGCAGATTAAATGGGTTATTTTCAGGCTTTCACCTAAGAAAGACGAAAAAGGTAATGTTATAAGAATAGATGGGGCAGCCTCGGATGTATCTAATTACAAGGAAACAGAAGCGAAACGCCTGAAGCTGACAGAGCAGCTTTTAAAGCAAAATCAGAGCTTACAGCAATTTGCTTATATCGTTTCGCATAACTTAAGAGCCCCGGTTGCTAATCTGCTAGGGCTGGTCTCCATCTATGACCGCACGAACCCCTTGGCGCCTCAAAACGAACAAGTAGTAGATAACCTGGTTAAGTCGACTCAGTTGCTCGATAGCACTATCAGAGACTTGAACGAGTTGCTTACTATACGTAGCCAGGTGGAGGCGGTGCATGAGCTTGTATGCTTTAGCGAACTGATGGAGAACGTGTTAACCGCATTGCATGCTGAAATAGACCAAAGTGAAGCAACAATCACTTATGATTTCGATAAAGCGCCATGCACCTTGGCTATACGAAGTTATGTGCACAGTATTTTATATAATTTAACTCAAGTTGCGATTATAAACGATGAAGCCATCCAGGTATGTTAAAGGATAAAGAGACCAAACTCTACTCCTTTCTTACCATGAATGACTTCAC
>NZ_JBHTLD010000335.1:0-3222 GCF_042678745.1 Pontibacter rugosus
TGAACTCTCCACGAAGTCTGCCGAAACAATGATACAGATTACCATGATACACATCATGCTTAAGAAATTATCCAAATGAAATTAAAACAGCCTCTAAAGATTAAATTGGTCGAGCATTAGTTATCCTGAGTACAAAAATTTGCGGATTCTGAAACCATGTATACTTAAGCTGCAAATACTTTTTATTGCCTGCCGACCCACCACTGGCTAAAGGTCTGACTGGTATCTTTTAAGTATACTGGTTCGCCAATCATAGGTGTAACCAAAGGCACCTTCGCCGACTCATTCAGCTTGGTGATGGTGGCCAAAGGCACGTACCAGGCATGATTGGCCAGGGCAAACTTAGACGAATGAACCGGAAAAACGCGTCTTGCCTGCAGGTCCTTTCCTGCCTTCAGCACTTCTTCCGGCAGCATGTGTATGTAGCGCCACTGCAAGTCATACTGCCCATTTTCAAGTATGGCGAAGTCAATTGGTCCAAACTTTTTGCCTATTTCAGCAAAATGAGTATCATAGCCACTATCACCCCCGATATAGATTTTCATGGTAGGAGTTTGCAGCAGGTAAGACACCCATAAAGTATTATTTCGGGAGAAGCTGCGGCCGGAAAAATGGCGGGCAGGTGTGATATACACTGTAAACCCATCACCGAGGCTAACCATTTCATTCCAGTCTTTCTCAATTATATCAGCAGGTGCAAAGCCCCAATGTTCCAGGTGCTCCCCCACACCGAGCCCACAGATTACCTTTTTAATTTTAGGTTGCAGCTTTACCAGTGTTTCATGATCGGTGTGGTCATAATGATCATGGGAGATAAACAAATAATCTATTTCAGGCAGCTCCTCTACTGTGTAGCGATCTGCGCCTTTAAATGCTTTTGTAGTACCAGGAACAGGAGAAGCATTTCCGCTAAAGACAGGATCCACCAAAATACGAACACCATCTATTTGTATGAAGTAAGATGAATGCCCAAACCACACCAGCACATCCTGCTCAATGGGTAGGTTTAACAGGTCTGTCTTCATAGATGGCAAGCTATCCTGAGGCAGCCGATCAATGGTTTTCTTAAACAGGAATTCAAACATCACTTTCACATAGCTGCTTCCTTCCGTTAAAGCTGGCGTGTGGTTTAAGTTTTGAAATTGTCCGTTTCTATAGTTAGGTGATTTTTGAATGAGTTCCAGTCGTTTGCCGGATGGACTTTTACCGAAGGTTGCTCGCTGCATATATAAAAAGGTAACTATACTTATTATCAAAGCTGTTGCGATCAACGCATACATAACCCGGATTAATATTCTCACCGATACAAGATTTAAAATTTACTTTCTCCTCCTCTTACTCAGAAATAATGTGGCTGCTTCGGCTTCTGAATTCATTTTTATCCGGCAACCACACAATTAAGCAAACATATTACTAATATGTTTTTATTGCTTTGTTTCCTGCATAATCTCTGAAAAGATTCGATACGAGTTAACCCGGTCTTCGTGATGATAGACGTGAGAAACCACCATGATTTCGTTTACTCCGGTTGATTGCAGGAAATCTTCTGTTTGTTTCTTCACAGTCTCTTTGCTCCCGACAAATGCATACTTTAACATGCTCTGGAAAGCAGGGTGAGCCGCCACTTCCCTTAATTCGTCTGTCATCTCAGTAGGAGCCTGCATGTAATCAATCTGCCCAGTCAGGACAC
Source organism: Pontibacter rugosus (assembly GCF_042678745.1). NCBI lineage: Bacteria > Pseudomonadati > Bacteroidota > Cytophagia > Cytophagales > Hymenobacteraceae > Pontibacter > Pontibacter rugosus. The sequence continues at coordinate 1,691 of NZ_JBHTLD010000335.1, forward strand.
CGAACATCATGCGGATCATAGAGGTTGAGATCTTCTCTGCCTCCTCATCAGTATCAGCAGCAATTACATTAATGCAGGCAATGGTATAAGGCTCTTGCAAGTACTCCGAAGGCTGGAAATTGCTTCTATAGATAGCAAGTGCATCCATTAATTGTGCAGGGGCAAAGTGACTGGCAAACGCGTAAGGCAATCCTTTTTTTGCTGCCAAATGGGCGCTGTCGGTGCTGGAGCCTAGCATATAAACAGGTACTTCCACTCCTTCTGCCACTGTGGCCCGTACCTGAGCGCCTTTATTATCTGCTGAAAAGTATTTTTGAATCTGGCTTACTTCTTCCGGAAATTTATAGACCGACTGCATTCTGTCGGATCGTATGGCATGCGCTGTTACCTGGTCTGTGCCGGGTGCTCTGCCTAAACCTAAATCAATACGCCCCGGAAACAAAGAGCCCAGCGTACCAAATTGCTCTGCCACAATCAAAGGAGAATGGTTTGGCAGCATAATGCCACCCGAACCTATCTTTATCTTTTGTGTGCCACCGGCAATATAGCTGATTAACACCGAAGTAGCCGAGCTGGCAATACTGACCATGTTGTGATGTTCTGCCAGCCAGAAGCGTGTATAGCCTAACTCTTCTGCTTTTTGAGCAAGTTTCAAGCTGTTTTCAAGTGCATCGGCTGGTTTAGAACCAGCTGCCACAGTAGCCAGCTCTAAAACAGAATAAGGTATATTTTTATGTGTCGTTTCCATTTAAAATTTATGCTGTTTAATAGAAGAAGTCCATTTATAGTAATTCGCCACCAGGTACTCACCTCGGCGGCAACAAGGAATAAACCTTACTTACTATGATTTGCTCCCGCCAATTGAAAAACTTCTTCTAATGTATAAGTATGAATACCGGACTGAGCTGCAATGCCTGCGTTAATCATAGCCTGTGCCACCACCTTGCCATGCACTGGACGGTACTTACCCGCAATCCCTACTTTATCCAGAAAGCTCAGAACTTTAAAGCCAACTTCCTCCCCCATGCGCTCATCCTTTCTGTCGCCATGCAGTAAACCCGGTTGAATAAAGTTTATACTTGAGAACGGCAGCTTTTTCACATCACGCTCCAGAGTGCCTTTCATTCTCGTGTAGAATAGCACAGAGTCAGGGCTGGCAGAAGGCGAAGACACCAGCACATACACAGGCACACCATTCTGTGAAGCTGCCTGCGCAAATTGGTACTGGTATAGGTAATCAACTTTATACTGCTCATTCTGCCCGCCAGCCTGCTTTAGTGTAGTGCCCAGTGTGGAGAAAAACACATCCCCTTTTACCAGGTGTTGCCAGGCTTCAGGTGTATCGAAGTCGATGAGATGCTCTTCCAGTTTAGCATTAGATATGCCTAAAGAGCTTCTCCCAAAGACAATTACTTTCTCGAATCTCTCATCTGCCAAAAGTAAATGTACAAGCTGGGTACCTACCAGGCCCGTTGCTCCAATAACGTTTGCTGTTTTCATAGTTATAGTTTTTATAGGTTAAAATGTTATAT
>NZ_JBHTLD010000336.1:0-3206 GCF_042678745.1 Pontibacter rugosus
GATAAATTTAATTAAAACCCAAGGTTAACACCAACAGAAATTACACGTTGCTGGGGGTTGCCATTAAAGTCAACACCTGTAGAAGTAAATACCTCCGGGTCTAAACCATTGTAATCAGAAATAGTGAAAGCGTTTTGCATCTGTGCAAACACGCGCAAGCGCTGAACATTAATTTTTTCAATCAAGCTAGTAGGCAGTGAATACCCAATAGCGACGTTGCTCAGTTTCAAGAAATCGCCATCCTCTACAAATCTAGTTGAAGAATGCTCACCACCGTTGATTATCTCGTCCCTACCGATCCAAACGCGTGGGGTCTGGCCATCTCCTGGTTGTTCCGGGCTCTGCCATCTTCCGAGTATTTCTGTTCCGTTATTTGCAAAACCTTGTGTTAACAGATCCTGGCGTGTACGGTTCATTATCTTGTTACCACCAGAGAAACGGAAGAATACGTTCAAGTCGAAGTTACCATACGTCAGGTTGTTGTCAAATCCACCGAACCAAGTTGGCAGAGCGTTTCCTAGTATTGTTTTATCTGCGTTAGTCAGTGTAGCACTCTGCGACACATCAGCAGGGTTTGCAGGATCATATACTCTGTACTGGGCAACAGGTATGTGTCCTTGTACAAAAGAGCCATCTGCTTTTCTGTAGATAGGGTTACCGTTTGCTACGTTCACACCTTCGTAAGTATAGCCGTAGAGTGAGTTGAATGATTCTCCCTCACGTGTAATGGTGTAGGTTCCAAAAATATCGTTGCCATTCACCAGTTCTTTCACTTCATTGTGCTGTGTAGAAAAGTTCACGCTGGTATTCCATGAGAAGTTAGCATTTTCGATTACGGCACCACTTACAGTAAACTCCAGACCATCGTTTTTCATGCTACCGATGTTTCTGTAAATTAAGTTCCCAGGTAAACCAAGCGAAGGAGCTGTTGGGGCTCCAAGCACCATATCATCATTATCCTTTCTCCAGTAGGCTGCTTCGATATTTACACGGCCATTAAATAAGCCCAGGTCAATGCCAAAGTCAATAGTTTTCTGGGTTTCCCAGCTAAGGTCTGCGTTACCAGTGTTATCAAATGCAATACCGCTGATGCCACCATACATTACTGCAGCATAAGAGCCTAGGTATGGGAAGTTACCGCCAACAATAGAAGAGTTACCAACTTCGGCATAGCTACCTCGCAATCTTAGATCGCTGATGAAGCCAGCAATCCCTGAGTTCTTGAAGAATTCTTCTTCAGAGATACGCCAAGCGGCAGATACACCTGGGAAATAGCCCCAACGGTTGTCAGGAGAGAGTTTAGACAAACCATCTGCTCTGATTGAACCACCAATGTAGTACTTACTCTTGTAGTTGTAGTTAATACGTCCTAGATATGAAGTAAGTCCATTTGCAGTTTTACCACCACTAATTTCCTGATTCGTTAATGCTCCCGTTATGATGTTCTCATTAAAAAGACGGTCCGAAAGATCTGATCCAAAAGCGCCAAACCATGAGCTCTCAGTCTTAGTATATTCCGCAACAGCTGTTAAACTCAGGTTGTGCGCATCATTAAAAGACTTATCATAAGAGAGGATGTTCTGCCAGTTCCAGGTAGAGTATGGTGTGTGGTACTGGTCAACGTAACCATTAAGAGAGGTTCCGTCACCGTGGCGAGGATCTCTGTAGCCCAAGTCATCGATCAAAGTAAGGTCAGCGCCTAACAAAGTTCTAAAGTTTAGGTTTTTCAGAGGTTTTATATCTATGAAAGCATTACCATTAACACGGTAGGTTGTAGCTCTGTTAATGTTATTATCCAGATTGAATCGGATGTTAGGAGTACTGTTAGCAATAAGAGCCACGTTATTTCCTCTACCTAACGCTGCCGGGGTCTCGTCATCCAGGTTGTAACCTGTTGGATCATTAGGATCGTAAACAGGCACGTTAGGAAGCATACGAACTACTGCAAATGTGTTACCTCCTAAACTATTTGTACCCGCTGACACACCATTGTTGCGCTGGTAAGACAGACCGGAATTAACACCGAAGCTAAGCCAATCGGTTACTGTCTGGCTCAGGTTAGCACGTGCTGTATAACGTCTCAAATCATTGGCAACCGCAATTCCTTCCTGGTCTGTAAAACCTAGAGAGAAATAGTAGTTGCTTCTTTCTGAACCTGCACTGGCAGACACAGTATGGCTCTGCTGAAAAGCAGTTCTATAAACATAGTCGTTCCAGTCAGTATCTGTTCCGTTGGCATCCAGTCTAGCCTGTATGGTAGCAGCAGGATTAGCATTGGTATACTTCTCATTAGCAATTTCCACAAACTGCTCAGCATTTAACAGGTCATGTAATTCAGTAGCTTTTGCCCAACCTGTATACATATCGTAGTTAAACTTTACTTGCCCTTTCTTACCTTTCTTAGTTGTGATAAGAATTACACCGTTTGATGCACGAGAACCGTAAATAGCGGTTGCCGCACCATCCTTCAAAACCTCAAAAGACTCAATATCATTCGGGTTGATATCGGCAAGTGCGTTTGATTGGGCATAAGTACCTTGGTTGCCGGAAAGGCTTGGGACACCATCAATAACAATAAGCGGATCGTTACCTCCCTGAATGGAGTTTGTACCGCGAATTCTAATTCTTGGAGGCGCACCCAGGATACCATTAGGCTGTTGTACAACCACGCCTGACGCACGGCCTGCAAGCTGCTGGTCAAAGCTTGGAGTAGCCAAGTTTGCGATTTCCTCACCACCTACTCTTGAAATTGAGCTAGTTACGTCTTTCTTCAGCTGCGTACCATAACCTACTACCACAACTTCTTCTAATAGCTTATCGTCTGTAGCTAATGTTATATTGATAGCTGAAGAATTACCGATGGCACGTTCTACTGTTTTGTAGCCAATAAAACGAAAAACTAAAGTACTACCATCTGATGGAACGGTTATAGAGTATCCCCCATCAACTCCTGTAGTAGTACCTACAGTCGTACCTTTAACAATCACTGCAACTCCCGGCAGTGGTTGCGATGTGCTCTGATCTGTAACTGTACCAGAGACTGTTCTGCTTTGGGCATACGCTTGCTGCAACAGCGTTAGTACCATCACAAAACTCATTAGTAAGAGTTTCTTCATTTGTTGTTTTAATTAAGGTGAATGAAAATTGTTGGTTAGTAAAGCTTAGTAGATCCACAAAGTAATTATAGAGCTTAGCTTTATAATTAC
>NZ_JBHTLD010000337.1:0-3194 GCF_042678745.1 Pontibacter rugosus
GTTATCTACAGCAGATGGTTGCGCATTTAGTTGAATTTATATAGAATAGCTTATCTTAAAAATAACCTATATAGCTATAGCAGATCATATGTAAAAGGCCATATTGTATCGGTAAAGTAAAAAAGTCAGCTACTTAAAGTCGCTCTAACTAAAACTAGTATAACTTTAGGTGGGAAAGCAGATCAGAAATCGATTTTGGCATGTCCTCCTCTAACGCAAGTGCTCCCGGATTTTAGAAAAATGCAAAAAGTTTCTCCCTAAGAATGGTGAAATCTAAACTCCCGCAAGATTTCATATTATGGTTGAACTGGGCAAAGCTTTCAGCTTTCGTGGAAGATGTTGAGGCCTGCATACCCAAGCATTTGAAAAACTTGCCCCATGAAAGGCCTTAAGTTGAAAAACGAAGCAGTAGTTTTGAGAATGTAGAGGCGAATATTTTATGAGTTCGCCCCCTCCTCCGCGGTCAAACTAGAGGGAGGATAGAAGAGTAACGCTACAAATTAATCTCCACTCAACTACCAGAGCTATCGCTGCGCTTTTTCTGCCGATACATCAGCACCTCCATAATACTTATACTTACCAGAAGCCATAAGCTCCCCAGCAATAGTCCCGCCAGTACATCAGACAGATAGTGTACTCCCAAATAGATTCTACTAAAGCAAACAAACAGGATAAGTATAGCCGCTATTGTTACGCTTAATTTTCGTAGCACGGGCTTGTTGTAATGGCGGTAAAGAAAGAAAGCAATCATGCCAAATAATACCAGGGCAGTGGTGGAATGTCCGCTTGGAAAGGAAAAGTGCTCTACCACGTAGTAAGCTACATCGGCAGGGCGCTCACGGCTGATGATGGTTTTGCCATACCTGACCGACAGCCCCGTACCAGCCAACGGTAGCCAGAAAGCCAGCAGAGCAACCCACTTTCTCCGCGCAAGAAATATGACTGTGGCTACCCCACCAATTAGAAATACGGCCAGCTTATCGCCTAACTGTGTGATGCCGTACATCACCCGGCTTAGCCACTCCGTCCGCATATTGTAGAGAAGATCTGTAAACTGTTTATCTACCACCACTACCCACTCCGACTCCATAACACTTTCAGTAAGGTTGGAGAGCAGTAGCAAGTTTACCACCAAGGCGACAAAGACCAGGGTCAGAGGTAAGCCTACGAAAAGCCTGGTGTGGAAGCGGTTTGCCACAAAAGCTGTGAGCTTAGGGTGCTTCTGCCGAAAATTATGCACCGTCGGCTGGTGTAGCACCCAGTTGGTAGCGCTGCGGACTCTATGTGAAAGAATATTTTTCATGATTATATGCTAATGTGGCTATACGCAGGCGGCAGGCTTTGTTACGCATTTCAGGATATTGGCAGGGCCAGCGCATGCTTTCACCTCAAAAACATGCTGCGCCACAACAATCCACACCTAAATAAAGTACATAATTAGTATGAAGAAGAGAGATAATGTGTTCGACAAGATAATGTTGGCGATAGGCATATTGCTCCTGGTGCTGTTCTGGTCAAACTTTCCGGCCGCGCCTATCCCCAACGACCCAACTTACGCCACCTATACTTCAGCAGGTACTGAAGCTAGCTACGGTTCTAAATGGACTTATTTAAAACCAGATAAGACACTTTCAGCAGAGGAAGTGATAAACATACAGCTACGCGCTTTGCAGCAAAATGATAAAACAGACAGCGGTGTGATCACTGTTTTCAACTTCTCATCACCTGTAAACCGGATGCACCTGGGCCCGCTGGAACACTTCCGCCTCATGGTGCGCGACCCTGCTTACCGCCCGATGCTCAACTTTAAAAGTCACAAAAAAGGACAATTAGTTGTATCAGGCAAATCGGCTTATCAGCTGGTGGTCATAGAGAGCCCGGATGGGCAGCAGGAAGCCTTTATGTTTATACTTGCCAAACAGCGCAAAGGCAATTACAAAGACTGCTGGATGACCGAGGGGATAGCACGCATGGAGCAAAGCAGAGCCACCACGCAAATCTAAGTATAAAGCCAGCTAGATACAGCTGCGCTAACTTTTATACTTTGTTTTACCGTATCTTAGGTTCATACACTTGATTTATACTTTATGAACCAACCTACGGCTCTGCGCTTACCCATTATTGATATGCACTGCGACCTACTGGTATACCTGTCTGATGTTCCAGGTGCCGACATGAGCAAGGTAGAGGATATCGGTTGTGCAGCTCCAGCGCTAACAGAAGGAAATGTAAAACTGCAGGTAATGGCTATTTATTCGCCTACCGAAGTAGGCAGCACCCGATATGCTGCGCTGCAACGGGATATGTTCCGACAGTTAACCGATAGTGATAATAGCCTGACAGCAGTAGGTAGTGCAGCACAGTTACAAGAAGCCATACAACAGCCTGCTAAAACAGGTATGGTAGTAGCCATAGAAAACGCCTCCGGTATCTGTGAGCAGTCAGATGAGCTGGAAGAAGGCTTTAAACGCCTGGAGAAGATCATAGAAACATGCGGCCGTGTGCTGTACATTAGCCTTACTCACCATAATGAAAACCGCTTTGGCGGGGGCAATAATTCTACGAAAGGCATAACAAGAGATGGCCGAATGTTGCTTGATTACCTGCATGGCCGCCGCATAGCCATTGACATGTCGCACACCAGCGATGCCCTTGCTGTTGATATACTTAACCACATTGATCAGGAGCGACTTGATATACCAGTGATTGCCAGTCACTCTAACTTCCGCCCAATATGGCACCACGAGCGCAACCTGCCTGACGAGATAACACAGGAGATTATACTTCGGAAGGGGCTCATTGGCATGAACTTCCTGCGCAAGTTTGTGCATACTGAGGATCCGGACGCGCTGCTGCACCATATACAGTATGGGCTAGCAAATGGAGCTGAAGATGCTATATGCTTTGGCGCCGACTATTTTTACTTTGCCGATGAAAAAGACAAAACCCGCTTTCCTTTTTACTATAAGGAGCATGAACAGGCAGGCAGCAGCTATTCGTACCTTTTAGAGCGCCTGCACGAGCTACTATCGCCGGAGCAACTACAGAAGTTAGCTTACAAAAATGCACAACACTTTATAGAGCGCATCTGGAGCTGAAGCAAGGTGGGTTTCCTGTAAACAGGGGTAAAAGCTAATGTACAGGCATTTTTTCCTTTTAATTGAAATGCTGGTTTTTTAATTATTTGTTCATAT
>NZ_JBHTLD010000338.1:0-3187 GCF_042678745.1 Pontibacter rugosus
TTATATATTAAGAAGCGATTTGCTCCCTTTTTTGGTGATAACTTATTTGTATTATCAGCTATAGCATGGAGGTTTTCGTGCTATAGATTTGCTATGCGGATTACTGTTTCATAGAAAACTACAGGAACTGAGGGTGCTTGGTATAATTTAGTTTTATTTTGTACTAGTGGCGGTGTAGAGTAAAGCTGGCTGAGCTACAGGCTCAACCAGCTTACATTTTATACTTTAGTTTTGCTGGCGCTTTACACTGCTTGGGCCAGAGCTGTTAATGACAGTGTCGCTGGGGTTGCCGCGGTATGTGATACGGCTTGCTCCTGTTGCGTCTGCACGTAGCGTAGAGGTAGCGAAAACTTCTGCTACTCCAGCTCCTGTCACGTCTACATCCACGTAGGCAGCCTCAAGTTGGTTAGCATCTATGCCACACGCTCCTGTTGCATCTAATTCAAAACGGTCAGCTTTGCCTGTGAATTTACTAACAGTAGCTCCAGAGGCGTCTACTCTTAAATCACGCACATTAAGGTTAGCAACTGTCTGTATAGCTCCAGAGAAGTTCATGCGGAGTTTATCAGAGGTAAAACCTATAATGTCAGCTTTTATGGCACCACTTAAATCGATGGTACTTAAGTTAGGCGCTGTAATCTGAATCAATACTGGCTTACGGTCTTCGAAAAGCCTGAAATACTTTTCCTCTGTGGTGATTTCCAACTCATCACCGTTAAGGTCGAATTCGATCCGTTCCATTTCATCATTATCGGCACGAACAACCACACTATATTCTCCTTGCTTTAGCTGCACATGGTACGGGCCGCTGATGCTGATTCTGTTGAAGTTCCCGTAGTTCATGGTACGGCGGTTAGTGCTATACTTGTTGTCGTTCAGTAGTGCGCTGCCACTAATCTTTAAAGAACTATTTTCATCATCAATATCGATGTCCATTTTAAAGTCACTATCGTTTTGGTAGTCACTTTGGCCTTCCGTTCCCAGTGTGTCTGTGGCGCAGGTAAGGCATGCTAAGCGGTTACCATTCACCTGCCACGTATTACGCTCTATTTTATCGTGATCATAATTACCTTCCAAAGCTGATCCTGGTAACAGGTATATAAACTCACGTGTTAGGCGCAGAGGTTTGTTTCTTGGCAGCTTCAGTACAAGGCTAAGTTCCTGGTCGCGGAATATGGCTCCCTTTTTAAACTCAAAGCTGTTGTCGAAGCGAATGGTAGAATCCTGATTTACCATTCGGTAGGTAATCATTTTGGTATTCTGCTTTGCTTCTTCTTCGGTCTGTCCTTTAGCTTCGGCGCGTTGTACAACCTGCACATCAGGGGTATTGCTCTCCTGTACTTCTATGTAAATGTTGCTCCAATCCACATTCGTATCATAGGCATCTAACACTAGCGTGCCTGTTTCTGATACAGGTATTGTTTTAGTTGTCACGACTTCACCAGTACGACGGAAGTTGTTGCTGTATGTAGCGATAGAAGCAATCATGATAAATAAGCCCACCAGCCAGACTCCAAACAAAGACCAACCTACAATAGGCTTCAGAAAAGTACGCTTAATAAGCAGGCTTACACCCAGCACGATTAGTAGTAGTAATGGTATAAGCACTACAAAAAAGCCTGCAACCAATCCGAGCCTGGGAAAGCCTCTTAATAATACAGAGGCAGGGAAATCACTTGGTGAAAAGGAAATATACTGCGACTCCTCAATTAAACCAAGTGACACGAAAAGCGCTGATATCAAACCAAAAGTTAACCCTATGGAAATTATAAGGAGTATCACGCCTGCGGCAACACGAACAAGTGTTACAAGAAAAGCTAATATCGGGCCCAAGGCTCTGCCAAGCCAACTGATAATCTGAGAAATCAAGCGGATGGGCAACAGGATGAGCTTAGCAAGGGTGCTCTCTTCTCCGTTGCTATCCTTCATGTTCAGGTTATCCTTTAGCGTGCGCTCTATGCCAGCCAAGGTTACCGGATCGCCCTGCATTTGCATACGCTCTGTAAGCGTGACAGCCTCTGGCATAGCAACCCACAGTACGATATAAGCCACTATACCAAAGCCACCCAGAAAAATTGAAAGAAGGAACAACAGGCGAACTACCGCTACATCAATACCAAAGTATTTAGCAATGCCGCTTGATACACCCGCTAATTTCTTGTCTTCAGGGTCGCGAAAAAGTTTACGCACCTTAGTTTCAGGCAAAAAAGCATTTTCAGGCATGGCTATCCACAGTACAACATAAATGATGATGCCTGTAGCTGCCGATACTCCTGCGGAAACTACCCCAAGCAGCACTAGCAGCACAAAAAACAGCCTGATCCAAAGTGGATCTACACTTAAGTAGTTCGCTAACCCAGCCGAAACCCCGGCTATTACTTTACGATTTACATCGCGGTAAAGGCTTTTGGGAGGAGCAGCGGTGTGTGTGTAGGTTCCGTCAAAGTCTGGCCCTGCACCAGCTCCGGCAGTTGCTCCGATAGGTTCAGTATCCAGCGGTTCTTCTACCTCAAAGTCTGTAACGTTGCCCATGCGCAGCATCAGATACTCCACATCCTCCTGTGTGATTACCTGCTTTGCAGGAGAAATTCTGGCTGCAAAAATTTCGGCTACGCGCGCTTCAATGTCAGATACAATCTCTTCATGGCCCTCATAGTTAGAAAAGTATGTTCTAATAGAGGCGAGGTAGCGGCTAAGCTGCTCGTACCCATCTTCCTCAATCTGGAAAATGATGCCTTGTAGGTTTATACTTATGTTCTTTTTCATAATTACTGGGCTTTCTTGTTTCGGATGATGTGTTCTGTGGAGTCTACTAATTCAAGCCAGGTATTGCGAAGTTGCTCTAAAAAGTCGCGGCCGGTATTGGTGAGCCTGTAGTACTTGCGAGGAGGCCCTGATGTAGATTCTACCCAGTTGTACTCCAGAAGTGCAGCATTCTTTAGGCGGGTGAGCAGCGGGTAGAGTGTACCCTCTACAACGATCATCTTGGCCGCTGTGAGCTCCTCCAACATATCGGACGCATAGACTTCACCACGAGAGATAATCTCCAGTATGCAGAATTCCAGAATTCCCTTCCTCATCTGCACTTGTGTGTTTTCTACTTTCATGATGATGCTGATATAATGTTGAGGTAAAGATAATATAAGGTACTATGTAACGCAAGGTACTGTTTAAAAATATTTACGCC
>NZ_JBHTLD010000339.1:0-3134 GCF_042678745.1 Pontibacter rugosus
TTTATACTTTTGCAGACTATTTTAAAAAGCCATAAGTTAAAGGAGAAAATATTATGTACTGGACACTTGAATTAGCTTCGTACCTGGAGGATGCACCCTGGCCAGCAACTAAAGACGAATTGATTGACTTTTCAATTCGTTCTGGAGCCCCAATGGAGGTTGTAGAAAACCTGCAAGCCCTGGAAGACGACGGACAGCCTTACGAAAACATCGAAGAAATCTGGCCTGATTATCCTACCAAAGAGGATTTCATGTTTAACGAAGACGAGTACTAAAATCGAATTAGAAATCATAGAATTAAAAATTAGAAATCGCCTTGGGGACTCTCTTCACTCATTTCTAATTCATAATTTTTAATTTCTAATTGAGCGATGCTGTGGTCGTTGAAGTAAAAAACTTGGTTGCGGGTTATGGCCAGAAGGCCTTGATTCGCAACCTTTCTTTTTCTGTACCTTCTCCTGCTTTTGTTGCCATAATAGGGCACAACGGCGCGGGGAAAACTACGCTTTTTCGTGCCTTTCAGGGCAAAGTAGCTTATGAGGGCGAAATATTAGCACAGAGCCAGAACCTCCGGCACCTGAAAAACGCATCTGGTAAAGGCCTGCTGGCTTACCTCCCGCAGAAAAGCACGGTGAACTTTCCTATCAAAGTACACGACCTCCTGGTGATGGGCCTTTTTCGGAAAAAGCGATTCTTTGAGGATTATAGTGCCGATGATTATACTCTGGCAGCCGACATACTTACACAGTTGCAGCTACCTCACCTCCTAAACCAGGACTTTACCACACTTTCCGGAGGAGAGCAACAACTAATTTGGCTGGCACAACTCAAGCTGCAGGATGCAACTATAAACTTACTGGATGAGCCTACACAGCAGCTGGATGTGTTCTACAAAAACAAAGTATTTAGCTTGTTGCAGGAGTGGGTTGTAAAAGGCGGCAAAACTGTACTCTGCATTACCCACGATCTCCAGAACCTGCACCACATGCAGGGCTACCTGCTCAACCTGTCAAAACCCAATCCTATACTTGAAGCTATCACGCCGGAAAGCGTACGGGAGAATCAAGCTTTCCTGGAGGCAGGGCGGCAGCCGGTGCTGTAGCTTATTAGATTTTAGATGCTAGACTTTAGACAAAAAAACAAACTGGCGCCGGTATCCAACCGGTGACGCCCAGTGCACACGAGTCTCCAGACTCGCTTTTGCGCTGAAAACGTACTCTTTGGCACCAGCTAAATCTTGTAAGCCTCATAACTTCTGTAAACATAACCCTAACCTAACTCCCTGGCGAAAGCCTCAGCCAGTATAAGGTCTTCTGGTGTGGTGATTTTGATATTGCGATAGCTGCCTTCTACTAAGGTTATACTTTCTCCTATACTTTCCACCACCGAGGCATCGTCTGTAAAATACTCCTGCTCGGGCTGCTCATAGGCTTTGCGAAGTATACCTGCTTGGAAACACTGCGGCGTTTGCACCAATTTATACTTGTCTCTTGGCACAGCTGTACTTCCTTCGCCCTTTAGCTCACGTATAGAGTCTTTAGGAGAGACGGTCACCACAGCGTTGCCATACGTTGCTGCAACTTCAAAAGCAGCTTTGATGGTAGCTGTTTCTACAAAAGGCCGCACGCCATCATGCACCGCCACCAACGCCTCGCCATACACTGAGTCCAAGCCATTTTTAACAGAGGCAAACCGAGTAGCACCACCAGGAACTGTCATATGAAAAAGCTTAAAGCTATGTTCCTGGCAAAGGCTGCGCCAGGCATTCAACTGCTCCTGCGGCAACACTACCACCAGCCTGATCTGTGGGTTATACTTATAAAACCGCTCAATCGTGTGCATCAGCACAGGCTTTCCTGCCACTTCTATAAATTGCTTGGGGGTATCGTGCTGCATACGGGTGCCGCTACCACCTGCTACAATAATTGCATATTCCGGTAAAGTTGCCATGCTGCAAAGATAGGTTTTTGTGTGTTGAGTTCAGCGCCTCCTGTAGCGGCTTCTATTATACTTTATAAACACAAAAGCCCTGGCTTATGGGGCCAGGGCTTTTGTGTTTATAATTCTTTATACTTACAGAATCAGCATTACATCTCCGTAGCTAAAGAAGCGGTACTTCTCTTTTACAGCCTCTTCATACGCCTTCATTACAAGCTCATATCCGCCAAAAGCAGCTGCCATCATAAGCAGGGTGCTTTCTGGCATGTGGAAATTTGTAAGCAAGCTGTTTGCGATTTTAAAGTCATAAGGAGGAAACAGGAAACGATCTGTCCAGCCTTCATTTGCCTTTAGGCGGCTGTTAGCTGACACCGAAGACTCCAGCGCACGCATGCTAGTAGTACCAATGGCACATACACGCTTTTTGTTGTCCAGCGCCTTGTTTACTTGATCGGCGGTTTCAGCAGGCACCATAAAGTTCTCTGAATCCATCTTGTGCTTGGTCAGGTCTTCTACATCTACCGGGCGGAAGGTACCCAAGCCTACGTGCAGGGTAAGCGGAGCCATGTCAACACCTTTTATCTCCAGGCGCTTCAGTACTTCTTTTGTGAAATGCAGGCCAGCTGTAGGGGCGGCCACAGCACCTACGTTTTTCGCATACACTGTCTGGTAGCGTTCACGGTCTTCTGGTTCAGCCTCGCGCTTAATATACTTTGGAAGCGGCGTCTCGCCCAGATCGTTTATAGTTTTATAGAACTCTTCATCAGGTCCGTCAAACAAAAACTTAATGGTACGACCACGGGAAGTGGTGTTATCAATCACCTCAGCTACCAGGTCGCTTTCGCCAAAGTATAACTTGTTACCTACACGGATTTTGCGGGCTGGATCTACCAGCACATCCCAAAGGTGAATATCTTTGTTAAGCTCGCGCAGCAGGAATACCTCTATCTTAGCGCCAGTCTTTTCTTTGTTGCCATACAGGCGGGCAGGAAACACTTTCGTGTCGTTCACCACCATCACATCGCCATCATCAAAGTACTCTAATATGTCTTTGAAAATGCGGTGCTCGATTTTCCCGCTGTCACGGTGCACTACCATCATGCGCGACTCGTCACGGTTTTCGCTTGGGTGTGTGGCTAAAAGGTCTTCGGGAAGTTCGAATTTAAATTCAGATAATTTCATATATCAAATATTAC